>JAMOQA010000255.1 GCA_027064265.1 Acidobacteriota bacterium | reverse complement strand
GTAGACCTGGCGCTCGAGGAGCCAGGTCCCGGGAAGGCCCCCGGCGAGGGCGGGCGGGACCAGCAAGAGGACGGCGGCGAAAAGGGCCGCCGGGACGAGCGCGCGCATCGATCCTCCCCGCGGGCCGGCCGGCCCGCCGCCCACCATGTACGCCGGAACCGCCCCCGGGACAACGGGTTCGGTCGACTTGTCGGCGCTTACCCGCGAAACGCGCAACCTGTAGGGGCCGCCGGCAGGCGGCCCGCGGGTGCCGGACGCGTGCGGTGCCGGGGAACGGATGCGACGCCCGAAGCGGGCGGCCTCCGGGCCGCCCCCGCGGGAACCGGCGAGACGCGCGGCCCGTAAGGGCGCCCGGCAGGGCGCCCGCTACCCGCGGTGCGGGGTGTCGTCGGACAAGGGCGGGACAAGGGCGCTTCCTGCAAGGGGGGTGTTCGATAACGGGCGATACTGCAAGGTGGGGGCGGGATAAGACGGAACTTCGCAAGTCGCGGGCGCCCCGGACCCCTCGGAACTTGCAAATCCCGCGGTTATCGAACACCCGCCTTGCAGGATCGGGCGTTATCCCGCTTCGTTCCCGGAGGCGATCACCGACGGGTTGCAGGTTTTCCCGTTATCCCGCCCCTGGCGTCACCCGACCACCCATGGTCGCCCTGCGGGCGACCCGGGCGCAGCACGCTGCGCCCCTACGCCCGTTCGGGACGCGTTCGTTCCGTTTTTCCGCGAAACGTGAAGGCGTAGGGGTCGAGCGTGCTCGACCCGTGCGGCCCGAAGGGCCGCCATGATGGTCGCCCTGCGGGCGACAAGGGCGCAGCACGCTGCGCCCTTGCGGCCATCGTCGTCGTTACTGCATGACGGCCTTGTCGCCGACCTGGAAGCCGGAGCCGGAGACCGGCTTCGCCACGGAGAGGCGGTCGCCGAGGACCTTGATCACCTCGACGATGCCGCGGGACTCCTCCTCGCCGCCGAGCACCTCGCCGGTGTCCGGGTCCTTGATCAGCTCGCCCATCCCCCGGATCTCGAACCGGTCGCCCACCTTGACCCCGAGCAGGTCGCCCACGTTGAGGTAGACCTTGTCGCCGGACACCTTGGCGACCTTCCCGGCGATCCCGCCCCGGACGGTGGACACCTTGATCTTGCCGGCGTCCTCCGCGATCTTGACCGCGATCTTCTTGACCGCCTTGTTCAGGATCTTGGTCGCCATGCCGGAGTCGAAGTTCTTCCCGAAGCGGGCGCCGGAGAACTCTCCCTTGCCGAAGGTGTACTTCCCGCTCGCCTCGTAGGCGCCGAGGATCTCGGCGGTCGTCGTGTCGACGAGACGGGCGGTCACCGTCGTCTTCCCGGTGACCACCTTGCCGCCGATGCCGCGGCCCCACTTCCACCTGCCGATCTGGGGGATCCGCCCGCCGGTCTCCGAGATCCCGAACTCGGTGACCGACCCGATGATCACCGCCTGCACCCCGAGGACCTTCCCGATGCGGGCCGCGGTGGACGGGTCGATCCGGCCGGTGTCGGCGAGGTCCTGCTCCTTGAGGATCTTGTCGAGCTGCTGGCGCTCGATCACCCGGAACTTGCCGGTCTGGACGAGCTTCGTCGTCAGGGCGTCGGCGGCGGCCCGGGCGAGGTTCCGGACGTGCCAGCCGTAGCTCCAGGAGGGGGTGAGCGCCTCGGTGTCGAAGTCGATCACCGCGACGCGGATCTTCTTCTCCTCCTCCGCCCGCGCCGGCGTGGACGCCGCGAGGGGCAGGAGCGCCGCCACCAGGGTGAAGACCAGGAGTCCGCCCAGGATCCGTCTCGTCGCACGCATCGTCTCGATCCTCCCCGGGATGGCCCGGATTCGCACGGGAAATCGTTCCGGGCAAAGGATAGGGCCCGCCAGGGCGCGGCGCAGCCCCGTGGCGCCGCGGCCGGGCTCGGCTATCCTCTGGCTGACATGAGTGCGGTTGCCAGTAAGTCGATCCGCCCCGACAGGGAACGTCCCTGGCGGGAGGCGTTCCGCCCGTTCCGCCGGCGGCTCCGGGAGCGGATCCCGGCCGACGAGATCCGCCGCCTGCACCGGGTGCGCCCCGCACGGCACTTCGCGGTCCTCGCCCGGCAGCTCGTCCTGTGGGCCGGCGGGCTCTGGCTCGCCGCGTCGTCGACGAACCCGCTCCTGTGGGTTCCCGGGGCGACCCTCTGCGGGCTCGTCGTCTTCGACTTCACGGTGCTCCTCCACGAGGTGGTCCACGACGCGGTCTTCCGCCGGAAGAACGCCCTCGCGAACCGCCTGCTCGGGCTCCTCTACGCCTTCCCGGTCGGCATCTCGGCGACCCAGTTCACCCGCTGGCACCTGGACCACCACGACGCCCTGGGGAGCGACACCGGCGACCCGAAGCGCCACCACCTCTCGCCGAAGCGGAACGCCCGCTTGCTCAAGCTGCTGTACGCGACGCCGGCCCTCTTCCCGATCTACTTCCGGGCGGCGGCCCGGGAGGCCTCCACCTACCCGGCGGAGCTGCGGCGGACGATCGCCCGGGAGCGCCTGGCCACGGTCACCGGGCACCTCGCGATCCTCGCCCTCGTCGTCGGCACCCTCGGCTGGGGGGTCGCCTTCCGGGCGTACCTCTTCCCCTGGTTCTTCGTCTTCCCGGTCTTCTTCACGCTGAACCGGCTCGGGCAGCACTACGACATCGACCCGGACGATCCCGCGAAGTGGTCGACCCTGGTCGCCCCGTCGGCCTTCTGGGACCGGGCTTTCCTCTGGTCGAACTACCACCTGGAGCACCACTGGTACCCCCGGGTGCCGTTCTACGACCTCCCCCGCCTCCACCGCCTGCTTCGCCCGGTCTACGCGGAGATCGGTCTCCGGCCCCGGACCTACGGGGAGCTCCTCCGGAACTGGTTCGTCCGAAACCGTCCGCCCCACGCCCGCTGGGAGTAGTTCCTGCAACAAGTTCCCCCGGATCCGGCCGCGATGCGGGTGGCGGCAGGGCGCCGAGCCTCGTACATGGATGAAGCGGGGCCCCGCGTCCCGAGGGAGGTCTTCCATGTCCATCGACCGGATGGTTCTGCTGGCGTGCGGGTGCGTCCTTCTCGCGGCCATCGTCCCGGCCGCGGCCGGCGGCGACGCCGACCCGAGCTACGACGGGTCGTTCTTCGTCGACGTGACCGAGGAAGCCGGGCTCTCGTCGTTCCCGTCGTTCCGCGTCTCGGTGGCGGACGTCAACGGGGACGGCTACCCCGACCTCCTGCTCCACCAGCGCTCCGACTGGGAGAACAGCGAGTGGGCCGACCGGGCCTACCTGCTGCTCAACGTCGAGGGGGACACCCCGGGCACCCGGAAGTTCGTCGACTTCACCAGCGAGTCGGGCATCCGGGCGAAGCGGGACGGCAGCCCCACCGGCCACCACTCCGACGGCGGGATCTTCGCCGACGTGGACAACGACGGGGACCTCGACCTCTTCACCCTCGCCTACCTGCACCGGAGCTACCATGCGGAGTCCGACACCAACGACCTGTACCTGAACGACGGGGAGGGGCACTTCACCCTGGCCCCGAACTCCTCCTTCCACGAGGAGCCGGTCTGGAACACCGCCGCGGCGGTGTTCATGGACTACGACCTCGACGGGAACGTCGACCTCTACATCGGCAACTGGTACATGGACGACGACCTGACGGTCGATCAGCTCTACCGGGGCCACGGTGACGGCTCGTTCACCAACGTGACCCACGACGCCGGGATCGACGTCAAGCCGACCTGCGTCTACGCGGTCGCGACCTTCGACTGGAACGACGACGGGTACACCGACCTCTTCGCGCCTCCCTACAGCCGGACCAACCTGAACTCGATCCCGGTGCACTGGCGCAACAACGGGGACGGGACGTTCACCCAGGTGCAGGCGGAGACACACTACGACCAGTACCGGGGCGTCTGGGGCCAGACGGTTTCCTTCGGGTCGATGCCGAGGGACTTCGACCGGGACGGGGACCAGGACTTCCTCGAGATCATCACCCACGGCAAGGGAGACGGGGACGACGGGAACACCCACTCCACCGCGGTGCCCAACGTGGCCGGGGTCTTCTCCTGGGACTTCTGGCGCGTCCACGACCGGGGGAACGAGGACCCGGACCTCGACCACCACGGCGACCACTACGCGACCTGGTTCGACTACGACGGGGACGGCCTCGTCGACTTCGCGCTCACCGAGAGCGGCTACGACAACAACCGCCTCTACCTCTTCCACCACCTGCCGGACCATTCCTTCGAGCCGGCGACCGTCGGCTCGGGCCTGAACGTCATCAACGACGAGAACCTCCCCGCCCACAACGTGATCGCCCTGGACTACGACCTGGACGGGGACGAGGACCTGATCGTCGGCATCGCGGACACCACCCACTCGCCGCGCCTCTTTCGCAACGACCTGGGGAACACCCGGCACTGGATCACGATCCGCCTCGAGGGCGGGGGAGGTCCCGGCCAGGCGAACCGGGCGGCGATCGGGGCGAAGGTCGAGGTGACCGCCGGCGGCGTCACCTGGACCCGGGAGGTCTACGCGGGGAACGGCCACATGGGGCCGATGCACCCGCTGGCCCTGACCTTCGGGCTCGGCGACGTCACCTCGATCGACACGATCCGGGTCCGCTGGCCGAACAGCTCGCTCTCGGTCACCGAGCTCCACGACGTCGCCGTCGACCAGTTCCTGACGATCCGCGAGGCCGGGGGCTGCTCGGGACCCCCGGCGGACCCCACCGGGCTCCTCGTCGACAAGAGCGAGAACGACGTGAAGCTCTCCTGGGACGACCCGGACGACCCGGAGGTGACCTCCTGGAACGTCTGGCGGGAGGACCACCCGGACCCGTCGGACTGGACGAGCCCCCACGCCGAGGGAGTCACCGACGAGGACCCGGGGACCGACGGGATCCAGTGGACCGACGCGGGCGCCGCCTCCGACGGGGCGACCTGGTTCTACCTGGTGACCGCCGTCAACGACTGCGGCGAGTCCCCCCTGCGCTGACCCGTCCTCAGGCCGGGTCGCCGGCGGAGACCGGGGCGCTCCCGCCCCGCACGATGGAGCTCGCGCCCTCCCGGGATTCGATCACCCGGATGCCGTGCCCGGCCAGCTCCTCGAGGATCGGCCCGTAGAGGTCCGGCGTCGTCGGCAGGCGGACGCCGGGCTCCGTCACCTTCCCCTCGAGGATCAGCCGGGTCGCGATGGCGGCCGGGAGGCCCACCGTCCGCGCCATCGCGCTGTCCCCGCCGACCTCGCCGAACGCGAGGAGCGTCAGGGTGACCCGGGAGAGGCGATCGTCCCCGTTCGCCGCCACCAGGAACTCGTCGTGGAGGACCACCATGTCCCGCTCGCCGGGACGGTAGCGGAGCCGCTCCTCCATCCGGGCGACCAGGGCGTCGAGGGGCGTGGTCACCCCGGCGGGCAGCGGTTCCTCGGCGAAGAGCCCCAGCCACTCGAAGCGGCGCATCGGCTCGGAGGCGAGGCCGATCCCCAGCTTCCGGGCGACCGCCTCCCGCGGGTCCTCCCCGGGCCGGGCGCCGGCGAGGCGGCGCATCAGCCCCGCCCAGGTCTCCCCCGCGAGGTCCATCTCCCGGAGGTCGAGGAGCCCGAGGGCCGCGAGCTGCTTCCACGTGATGCAGTGCCCGGGGTAGCGCAGGGTGCCCCGGAACATCGTGCGGACGCCGGCGAGGCCGTACTTCTCGACGTAGACCGTCGCGTCCCGGTTCGGGTAGGACTGCAGCCGGCCGACCTCGGCGATGTCCAGGTAGTGGCAGTTGTCGAAGAGCTCTTCCGGCGGCACGTCGACCACCCGGCCCTCGAAGAGGTAGCGGGCGGGGTTGCGGGCGGCGAGGAGCACCCCCCGCGGGTTCCAGGAGAACTTGTACCCCCACGGGTTGTCGTTGACGTCGGGCGCCGGGAGCCCCCCGCAGTAGCTGTGCACCGCGACGATCCGCCCGCCCTCCGACTGGACCCGGTGGATCACCCGCATCGCCGCCATGTGGTCGATCCCCGGGTCGAGGCCGCACTCGTTGAGCAGGACCACGCCCCGCTCCCGGGCCCGGGCGTCCAGCTCCCGCATCTCGTCCGAGACGTAGGACGTCGTCACCAGGTGGGTGCGGGTCTCGACGCAGGTCCGGGCGACCACCGGGTGGAACGACGCCGGGAGGAGGCTGACCACGACGTCCGCCTCCTCGACCAGCTCCTCGAGGGCGGTCATGTCCCCGGGGACGTCGAGCCCGACGCCGTGGCCCCGGGGGTGGTCGCCGACCAGCTCCCGGGCCCGGGAGACGAACTGGGAGGCGACGGTCACCGTCGCCCCCCGCGCGAGCAGGTAGCGGACGAGGGGCGGGGCCACCAGGCCCGCCCCCAGCACGAGGACCCGCGCGTTCCTTCCGGGCTCCCCCGTCATCGCCGTCCTCCTCCCGCCGCGACCGCGGCCGGGGCGTCTCAGGAGGCGTGCCGCAGCTCCCGGTTCCCCGGCCCGCCCGGCAGCAGGTCCGCCAGGTGGGCGTGCCGCGGCATCAGCTCGCCCCGGTGGGCGATCACCGCCCGGCGGAGCGGCGCGGGAAGCTTCTCGAGGTCGAGCCCGTCGGGCCCGAGGGCCCGCGCCAGCGCCGGCACGAACGGGGCGAGCGCCCCGGAGAACTCCTCGGACGCTTCCCGGGGAAGTTCACAGGGGAGGTTGTCGACGGCGAGGACGACGGGCCCGCGGCCGGTCCAGGCGTCGTCCACCGCCTCGTCCCGGTCCGGCAGGTAGAGGTAGGTCGGCCGGTCGGGGTCGGTGGGCTTCACCGTCGCCTCGATCGACCCGCGGATGTCGCAGGTGATGTCGTCGATCAGCCGCAGGCGCGGCGACCGCTCCCCGGCCCAGAGGTCCGCGAGCATCTCCCTCGTGACCAGCCGGGGGAAGCGGGGCTCCCAGTAGAGGGCGTTGACCAGCACGGTGAGGTGGGGGAGGAACTCGACCAGCCGGCTCTCGTACCGCCCGGGGTGGTCGTTCAGTTCGGCCAGGTCGAACCCGCCGTCCACCTTCCGGCGGTACATGTGCTCCTTGCGGAAGGTCGTCACGTAGACGTGCCGCCGGTGGGCGCCCGCGGGCTCGGCGAGCAGGGCAGGGAGGTCTTCCGGGGCGACCTCGCGGACCGGCAGGAGGTCGAGGATCTCCCGGGCCCCCCGGGCGACCCGGCCGTAGCCGGTGACGCCGAACACCAGGGGCGCGACTTCCGCGGGAAGCCCTTCGTCCGCGATCTGCCGGCCGAGCCGCTCCGTGGCCGCCTTCGCCTCCGCCAGGTCGCGGAACTCCCACGCCCGGAGGGCGCCGGCGAAGGGGGTGACGATCCCTTCCTCCGCGAGGCGCCGGCCGAGGGCCCACAGCCCGTCGAGCATGCCGGCGAGCCCCGCGAAGTGGCCGAAGGCGACGAGGCGGCGGCCCTCGTCGTCGGTGATCAGCTCGTAGTCGACCAGGGTCGCCCGCTTCCGCAGGATCTCCGCCAGCATCTCCATGTTCGCCGGCTGGCCCTTCATCGTGTGGGAGAAGAACAGGTAGACGCCCCCCTCCCGGAAGAACCCCCGGGGCATCTCCTTGACCCCCATCACGAGGAAGCAGTCGTCGAGGTCCTCCCGGACCTCGGCGCCGGCGCGGACGTACTCCGCGTCGGTGAAGACCCGGATCGGCGACGGCTGCACCGCGACCCGGATTCCCTGGTCCGCGAGGTGGCGGACGGCGTCGGGGGTCAGGGGGACGCGGCGCTCCCAGCGGTTCTTGTCCTCGCGGCGGATCCCGATCACGCAATCCATGAGGTTCCTCCCCGTGGGTGGCCGTTTCAGGTTCGATTGTCGTTGTTTGCGCCCGAACGAACGTGGGCGCCCGACGAGAACTCCGAACGTTTTCTGGCGACTGGCCGATGGATTGTCAAGGAGTCGCCGGCCCCGATGCGGTGGGCTCTCCGGGAGGCTATCTTTCCCCCGTCCCGGGGCCCCGGGGGAGGAGGGACCCGCACCGATGACTCGCCGGATCCTGCCAGCCGTTCTCGCCGCCGCCGCGCTCCTGCCGGCGGTGGCCGCCCCGGAACTGCCGTCCCTCGAGGTCCAGCGCCAGGTGGCTCGCCGGATCAGCCTCGCCGGCTCCGCCGCCCTCGCCCCCGACCCGGCGACGGCCGGACGCCTTCCCGGCGGGGCCGCGGGCCGCGCCTGGGCCCGGGCCCTCTGGCGCCTCGCCCGGGGGGAGGAGGAAGCGGCCCGGCGGGCGCTGGTCGGAGGGCTCTCCGCGGACGCGGACCCGGACCTCCGGGCCGCGATGGCCGAGCTGCTGGTCGACCTCGGTCCGGGAGCGGCGGGGAGGGAAGCCCTGGCGGCCCCGGGGGACGCGGCGCCCGGGCTGCTCTACGCCCTTTCCCGGGAGGGACGGTGCGACGAGGTCCGGGCCCGGCTCGAGCAGGGGATCGACCGGCTGCCGGCGGTGCCGGGAGCGCGGGTTCTCGCCGCCCGGGCGCTGGCCCGGTGCGGGTTGCCCGGGGAGGCCCTCGCCCTGCTCGCGCCGGTGCGGGCGGCGGAGGATTCCCACCGCCGGTCCGATCCCCGGGTCTCCCTGGCCGCCGGGGAGATCCTGCTGGCCGCCGGGGACAGCGCCGCCGCCCGGGCCTGGTGCGAGGGTGCGGCCGACCGGTCGATCGGGCTGCCGCTCGTTCACCACCGGGCCGCGGCCTGCGCCGCCGCGGCGGCCGCACGGGAGGGGTTCCTGCCCGGCGCGTACCACCGCTGGATCGCCGGGCACCTGGAGGCGGCCCGGGACCCGGCGCTCCCGGCCCGGGACCGGGTGCGGTCGGCCCTGGCTGCAGCCTGGGCGGCCCTCGACCGGGGTCACCCGGGGAAGGCCGCGGAAGGACTCGAGGCGCTGGACGCCGTCCGGGGCGTTTCCGCCGCGCCTGGCGACCGGGCCACCCTCCGGCTGCTGCGCGGCATGCTGCTCCTGCGGATGGAGCGGGTGCGGGAGGGGAAGGCCCTCCTCCGGTCGGTCCGCCGCGAGGGAGAGGGTGACCTGGCGGTGCTCGGGGCCTTCGCCGCCGCCATGGAGGCGGAGGCCGAGGGGGACGTGGCCGGCGCCGTCCGGGAGTACGGCCGCGCCGAACAGCTCGCCCGGGGACGGGGAATTCCCGAGCTGGTCCTGGCGGCGGTCGTCGAGCAGTACCGGCTCGAGGCCCGGCCGGGGGATGCGGCCCTCGCCCGGCTGGAAGTGCTGCGGCCCCTCCGGGAGTGGCCGGGTGGCGACGCCTGGGGGAACCCCTGGGCCGATCCGGGGCTGCCGCGCCGGGCCGTCCAGGTGGTCCTCGACCGGGTCCTCGCCGCCGGCGCGGAGGGGGAGGCCCAGCTGGTCCGCGTCCTTTCCCTCGCCGAGGAGCTGCGTTCCGCCCTGGGGATGCGGATCGCCCGGCAGACCGACGTCCCGGAGATCGACCGGCTCCAGCGCCAGCTCGCCGCCCAGGACGCCGGGATGGCCCTGTTCGTCCTCGGGGAGACCCGGAGCTGGGCGTTCTTCCTCAAGCCCGGAGAGATCTCCCTCGAGACCCTCCCCGCCGGGGACACCCTCCGGGAGTGGATCGGTCCCCTCGGGGAGGGGAAGACCCTCCCGGCGGGGGGGCGGCCCCAGGCGGGCTCCCTGGTGGGGCCGCTCGCGAACTTTCCCCGGGACGCCCAGCTGCTGATCGTGCCCGACGGGTTCCTCTTCGGCGTTCCCTGGGCGGAGATGCCCGCTCCCGGCGCCTTCGACCGGGAGGCCTGCTGCCTCGGGCAGCTCTTCCAGCCCGCCGTGCTCCCGTCCCTGGCGCGCCTGCTCGCCGCCTTCCCGGTGGGGGTGGCCGAGACCCGGGAGGAGGCCCACCTGCTGGCGGTCGGACTCGACGGCCTGCCCGGGATCCCGGGGGATCCGCGGGTGCCGGGGCTGGTGAGGTTCGCGTCCTTCCGGGCGATCGACGCGGACGCCACCCCGGTGAACGACCTGCTCCTCGAGCTGCGGGGGGCCCGGGACGTGCTCCACCTGGGGCTCCCGCTGCTCCTCGCCGGGCGGGAGGCGCGCCGGTTCGTCCTCGGCGTCCACGGGACCGGGCACGAGCTCTCCGCTCTCTCCCTCGACCGGTTCCAGGTCGCCGGGGAGCGCCGGGAACTCGTCGTCCTCGACCCCCGGGACGGGTTCGCGGACGACCCGGTCTCCCGCGCCCGGGCCGCGTGCCTGCTCGTCGGCCGGGGCGCCCGGGCCGCCGTCGTCAGCCTGGCGGACCTGCCCCCGGGGCGGGCCGCCACCGGGTGGAAGGAGTTCTACGGGCGGCTCGGCCGGGGGAAGACCGTCTTCGAGGCGCTGCGGCCCCTCCTCGAGGAGCTGCGGCAGGACGGGGCGGCCGCCCTCGCCGTCGTCGGGCGCCCGGACGTGCGGGTGGTGCCGCCGCCACGGGTGCGCTGGCCGTTCTGGGCCTCCCTCGGGGCGGCGCTCGCGATCCTCGCCGTCGTTTCCTGGCGGCTCTTCCGGCGACCCCGGGACCCGTTCGATGTCGAGCCACCGGAGGCCGACTGAGAGAGCGACGTCAGACGCCGACCGGGACCTGCCGGCGCTTCTGGAACTCCTCGAGGACCTCCCAGACCCGCGGGTGGACGATCGCGACCGCCTCCAGGTAGTCGCGGGAGAGCTCGAGGAGCTCGCTCGGCCGGGTGGTGATCGCGGTCACGTTGCGGGGCGCCCGGGAAAGGGCCGAGACCTCGCCGAAGAAGCCGCCCTCGTGGATCCGGTCGACCTCCACCGGGTCGCCCCCGTTCCCCTGGACGGTCAGGGCGACCTCCCCCTCGGCGACGATCCACAGGGAGTCCCCGGGTTCCCCCTGGGAGAAGACGACGTGACCGGCGTCGACCCGGTGGACCTCCATCACCTCGACGATGCCGGTCAGCTCCTCCCGGTCGAACTCGGAGAAGAGGGGGACGTACTTCTTGAGGCGCGTGCGGATCGTCATCCCGTTCGCCAGCGCCTGCTCCTCCTCGGGGGCCGGCTCGGGTGCGGCGATCTCGCCGAGCTTCTCCCGGACCGCCTCGTTGTCCGGGTCGATCCGCAGGATCGTCCGGTAGAGCGCGAGCGCCTGGAGATGTCGCTCGTCCCGCTCGTAGGCGGCGGCCGCCGCGAGGTACGCCTCCACCGCCTCGCCGGTCCGCCCGAGGAGGGCGAGCACCTCCGCCGCCTTCTTGTGCCAGGTGGCGGCGCGCATCGCGTCGTTCCGGGCCCGTTCGCGGTAGATCTCGAGCGCCGTCTCGTAGTCGCCCGCCGCCACGGCCTTCGCCGGGTCCTCGTGCTTCGTCCGTCGCTTCAGGAAGGAGAAGACCATCGCGCCATCGTCCCTTCCCCGATCCCCACGGGGAATATGGGGACCGGCGGCGAGGGAGGCTACCGGCGGGCGACGAGGACGACGAACCGCTGGACCAGCTCGGGGTCGTACTTCCCCTTGCCCTTGACGTGGATGATCCGCAGTGCCTCGAAGCCGGTCATCCCCTTCTGGTAGGAGCGGTCCGTCGTCATCGCGTCGAAGGCGTCGACGATCGCCGCCATGCGCGTGAACCGGTCGAGTTCGCGGTCCGTCACTCCGTCCGGGTACCCGGTACCGTCCAGGCGCTCGTGGTGCCGGAGACAGACCTCCCGCACCACCTCGTCCCGCCAACCCGCTTCCTCGAGGATCCGGATGCCCTCCGCCGGGTGGCGCTTCATCTGCTCCCATTCCTCCGGCGTGAACTTCCCGGGCTTGTTGATCAGCTCCCGGGGGATCCGGCACTTCCCGCAGTCGTGCATCAGGCCCGCCCGTCCCAGGCTCTGGAGCACGTCCGGGGCGTCGATCCCGGTCTCCCGGGCGAGGGCGACCAGGTAGATCGAGACGTGGGTGCAGTGGGTGTAGGTGTAGTAGTCGTGGCCCATCAGCTGGATCGCCGTGGCGAACGCCTCGGGGCCGTCGATCAGCTCGACGATGGCGCCCGCCAGGTTTCCGACCCGTTCCTTCACGCCGGGCGCGGCCGGGTTCTCCAGCACCTCCCGCATCAGGGGCTCGGCGGTGTCCAGGAGGATCTTCGCCCGTTCCTCGAGGGGCTTCGTCGGGTCGGAGATCCGGTCCCGGAGCTGGTCCTCGAGGTAGCGGTTCCAGGCATCCGCCTCCTCGAACGAGATGTAGACGTGTTCCACGCCGGCATCGAGGAGCCGCTGGCGATGCTCCTCGGTGAACGGCAGGTTCGCCGTGCGGTAGAGGACCGGTCTCTTTCCCTCGTGGCGGATCCAGATCTCGCAGGGCAGGACCTTCCCCGGCTCCAGCATCGCCAGGGCCACGGGGAAGAACGTCGCTTCCTGTTCCAGGGTCTTCTCGCTCACGGAGGGCCACTCCTGCACGTGCTTATCGTCCCGGAACGGGGCAAGCTGAAGGGTCCCCCCCCTCCGGGGGCAGCGAAGGAAGAGCGATGGCCCGTGACGAGTGCAGGCGGCGGGTGACCGCCCGGGACCTGCTCGGGCTGGTGTCGCCGGGCGACCCGGCGGCGGCCCCGGGTGGAGAGCGGGTGGCGTTCACCCTGGCCGAGAGCGACTTCGGCAAGAGCGAGCTGCGGACGCGGATCCACGTGGCGCCGGCCGCGGGAGGAGCGATTCCGTCCTCCGAGCAGTGGGTGCGCGGGCTCCACGACGCGACCGCCCCCCTCTGGTCGCCGGACGGGAGCCGCCTCGGTTTCCTCGCGTTCCGGCCCCAGCCCCACGAGGACGAGGAGGACGACGTCCGGGAGGACGGCGAGGACAAGCAGCAGGTCTTCGCCCTGCGGGCGAGCGGGGGCGAGGCGGAACGCCTGACCGAGGCCCCGGAGGGGGTGGAGGCCTGGGCCTTCTGGCCGGACGGCTCCGGGGTGGTCACCCTCGGTCCCGCCCCCCGGCCGGCCGCCGAGCGGGGCTGGCGCCGGCGCCGCCGGGACAACCGGGACGACCCGCTGGTGGTCGACGAGGAGATCCCGCTGCTCGAGATCCGCTTCCATCCCCTCGAGGACCCGGACGACGGGGAAGGAGGGGACCGGGACGAGCGGCGCCGCTCCCGGGTCCTGCTGCCCCCGTGCCGGGGGGTGGTCGACTTCGACGTCTCGCCGGACGGCCGCCTGCTCGCCTACGCGACCAACCACACCGGGCGACCCGAGGACCTGGACCGGTGCGAGGTGATCCTGCGGGACCTCGAGACCGGCGAGGAGCGGGCGGTTTCCGGGGGCCGGGGCGGCAACGAGACCGGGCCCCTCTTCACCCGGGACGGACGGTTCCTCGTCTTCGAGGGGTGGGCCGACCCGGGGGTCGCCTTCTCCCGCCAGGAGCTGCTGGCCGTCGACCTCGCCGACCCGGAGGCGCCGCCCCGGCTGCTCCTCGCGGGGGTCGACCGGGACGTGGAGGCCTGGGCCGTGCTGCCGGACGGCCGGGTGGCGGCGGCGGTGGCGTGGGGGATGGAGTCGCGGGTGGTCCTCGTCGACCCGGCCACCGGCGAGCACGAGGTGCTGCCCCTTTCCGGTGTCGTGATCCACGGCATCGACGCCCCGCTCCGGGAGGGCCGGCTCGCGGTGATCGCCGAGTGGCCGGACGCGCCGGCGGAGGTCTGCCTCCTCGATCCCGCGGGCGGGGGCCTCGAGCGGCTGACCGACCTGAACCCGGGGGCCCGGGAGTGGGTCCGCTCGCGCCGGGTGCGGATCGCCTGGGAGAACGAGGGGTTCCGCCACGAGGGGCTCGTCGTCCTGCCGCCGGAGGACGGGCGGGAAGACGCCGGCGCGGGTCCGCCTCCCCTCGTCGCGTGGCTCCACGGCGGTCCCCACTGGCGGGCGATCGACACGTTCCGGGTCTACGAGGCGGAGGCCCTCGCCGCCCGGGGCTTCGCCGTCTTCCTGCCGAACTACCGGGGTTCCTCCGGGTACGGGGAGCGGTACTCCCTCGCCAACCGGGGCGACCTCGGGGGCGCCGACGCCCGGGACGTCCTCGCCGGCGTCGCGGAGGTGGGGCGTCGGGGTCTCGCGGACACCTCCCGGGCCGCGGTGGCCGGGGCGAGTTACGGCGGGTACCTGGTCAACTGGCTCCTCG
>JAMOQA010000254.1 GCA_027064265.1 Acidobacteriota bacterium | reverse complement strand
GGCGACCGCCTCCGCCTCGTCGGCCATCGTTCCCCGCTCCCCGCTCATCTCGAGGGGCAGCCCGATCACCGCCTCGGTGACGTCCCGCTCGGCGACGATCGTGGCCAGCCGCTCGATGTCCCGGCGCATCCCGGCCCGGCGCACCACCTCGAGGGGCAGCGCGATCGTCCCGGTCTCGTCGCTGATCGCGAGGCCGAGGGTCTTCGTGCCGACGTCGATTCCCAGGATCCTTCCCATGGGCGGATTGTAGCCCGGCCGACGTCCCGCCTCAGAACGGCTCGCCGATCGAGAAGTAGAACCGTCCCGGCGACTCTCCCTCCCGCCGGTCCAGCACGTGGCCGTACTCGAGGCGCACCGGGCCGATCGGCGTCCGGAGCCGCACCCCGATCCCCACGGTCTTCCGCCACGAGGAACCGAGGTCGCCGGCCTCGCGCCACGTGTTCCCCAGGTCGTGGAAGGCGACCAGCTCCACGTGCTCCCCGAGGCGCCAGCGGCCCTCCAGGTTGACGATGCCCAGGGACTCACCGCCCACCGGGTGCCCGGCCGGCCGGTCCCGCGGGCCGACCCCGTCCCGGGCGAAGCCGCGGACCGTGTCCGCCCCCCCGGCGAAGAACCGCTGGGAGAGCGGCACCCGGGCAGTGCCCCCGAACGGGACCGCCACCCCGAGGCGCACCGAGAGCACCCCGGTGAACCGTTTCCCCCAGCCCCGGTAGCCGACCCACTGGAGCTTCCCCCGGGCGAAGTCGGCCTCGGAGGCGAGGATTCCCGTCCAGAGCCCGATCTCCCCGCGCCAGATGTGCCCGTCCCCCGGCAGGAACGGGTCGTCCCGCCGGTCGAGGGCGAGGTCGAGGACCAGGCCCCCGAGCCGCACCTGGTCGATCCTCCGCCCCTCGTCCCACAGGAGATCGTCGAGGGCGTCCTCGGCCAGGGTGACGTCGGTGAACCGGCTCCGCTCGAGCACGTAGCGCACCTGCCAGCGCTTCTTCTCCACCGGGTGGGTCCCGAGCTGCACGGTGGCGCTCCAGCCCTCGAGGGTGAACCCGTCCCGCTCCTCCCGGGTCCGGTCGAGGGACAGGAGGCCCTCGAGGGAGCCGTCCCGCAGGTGCCGGTCCTCGAACGTCACCCGGGCCACGTTGCGCAGGGACGAGTGGAACAGCCAGAAGCTGGCGATCCGGCCCATTCCCCCGACGTTCTCCGCCGAGAACCCGACCGCGGTCCGGACCTTCTCCTCGGTGTCGTAACCGCCCTGGAGGAACACGGTCTTCGGCGGGCTCTCGGTCAGCCGGATCACCACGTTCTTCTCGCCCGGCCTGCCGGGGACCGGTTCCGGGTCGATCTCGACCTCCCGGAAGAGGCCCAACCGGAACAGGTTCCGTTCCGCCTCGTGCAGGTCGGCGCTCCGCAGCGGCTTCCCCGGCTCGAAGGGAACGTTCCGCTCGACCAGTTTCCGCCGGGTGTGCCGGATCCCCTCGATCGTGACCGCCGCCACGGTCGCCCGCTCCCCCGGCTGGACCCGGAACTCCACGTCGACCACGTCGCCCCGGATCGTCGACTGGATCTCCACCCGGGCCGCGTACCAGCCGTGGTCGTCGAGCAGCCGCAGGAGCCGGCGCCGGGCCCGCACGACCCGTTCCTGCTCGAACGGATCGCCGGTCGAGAGTTCCACGTGAGACGTGGCCGGGCCCAGCACGTCGGTGGGCCAGTCCCCCGCGACGCGCACCGCCCCGATGCGGGCGAGGGGCCCCTCGGTCACCCGGAAGACCACGGTGGCGGTGCTGCCGTCGACGGAGAGCCGGATCCGGGGCTCGACCCGGGCCGCCAGGTAGCCCCGGTTCGCGTAGAGCCCCTCGATCGCCCGGGCGTCCTCGGCGAGGACCGCCGGGTTGAGGACCGGCCGGCGGGAGACCAGCCCCCCGGGGCGCGACAGCACCTGGGCCTCCACGTCCGCCACCGGGACGTGGCTGACCCCCTCGTAGCGGACGGCGGCGATCCGGACCAGGGGACCGGGGTCGACCTGGACGAGGAGCCCCGGGTGGTCCCCCGGCACGTAGCGGATCTCGACGACGGCGGCCTCGTATCCCCGCCGGGCCAGGCCCCGCAGGACCACCCGCTCCGCCTCCCGCAGGAGAGCCGGCCGGAACCGGGTGGTCGCCCAGAGGTCGGCCAGCTGCTCCCGGACGATCCGCGCGACCCGCCGGGGCGCGACCACCTCGACCCGGTACCGGGGGCCGGGTTCCACCTCGGCGACCAGCGTGAACCCCACCCGGCGCCGGTCTTCGGCATGCACCCGGACCCGGGGTTCCAGGTAGCCGCCCAGGATCAGTTCCCGGCGCACCGCGTCCCGGAACTGGAGCCGCAGGGCCCGCCCGTCGGGCACGTCCCGGAGGATCCCGAGGCGCCGCAGCCGGGGCCGGCGGAGGTCCCGGGGCCAGCCGACGAACCGGGCACGCTTGAGGCGGCGGCCCCGCGTGGCCTCGGTCTCCTTTCCCGCCCCGAGCCGCCGCAACCAGCGGAGATCGATTGCAACCCCCCCGAGGGGGTCCTTCCCGAGGGAAACCTGGAACGAGCGCGAGAGGTCCCGCTCGACCCGGTAGAGATCGTTCCCCTCCGAGCTCAGGTCGCGGGAGTAGATCACCATCGTCCGCTCGTCGATCCGCTTGCCCAGGGTGACCCGGGCGCTCGGCCGCGCCTCGGGACCGACCCGCGAGGGAGCGAC
>JAMOQA010000253.1 GCA_027064265.1 Acidobacteriota bacterium | reverse complement strand
GAGGACGGCAAGCCGAGGACGGCGAGGGCCGCGAGGAAGCGACCCGCCGGGGTGGTTGGAAGGGGCGCGGACCGCGCGGGAAACCTCTCCCCCGGCGGCGGGGGCAGGGGGGAGGCCGCGAGGTCGGTCATCTCCCACCCCTCGCCCGCCCGGCGGATCTTCCCCTCGCGGACCGCGTCGAGGAGCAGGTCGACCACCGGCGCCGGCCGGCCACCCGACCACCGGGCGAGGCGCTCGAGGAACGGCCGCGGGCAGGCGGCGCCCGGGAGCAGGTGGCCGACCAGGAGGCCGACTTCCTCGACCCCGAGGGGAGGCAGCTCCTCCCGCTCCCAGTCCGGCGGGGGATCCCCGCCCCGGAACGCCGCCAGCACCCGCACCGGCCGGTCACCGAGCCGTCCGGGGAAGGTGGCCAGCTCTTTCCGCTCGGCTTCCGGCAGCTCGTCCGCCGCCTCGACGACGACGAGCAGGCCCGGCGCCCGCCGGGCCAGGGTGGCGAGGAGTGCCGCCGGGGAGGCGCCCAGGACTCGTGTCCCGGACGCGGCGGCGAGGGTCGCGGCCAGCCGCCCGGCGCCCCGCTGGTGGACGACCACGCGCCGTCCCGCCAGCCGGGCCCGGCGGACCAGCTCGGCGACCACGCGGGCGTGCCCCGCGCCGGCGGGACCGGCGAGGGCCACGAAGCGTCCTTCCCCGGCGTCTTCTTCCAGGAGGAGCCGGGCGAGGCGCTCGAGCAGTTCCTCCCGGCCCGCCAGGGGGAGGGAACGGGCCCGGGCGGCCGGATCGACGAGGCGAGGGTGAGGCCGGATGCCTTCCGCTTCGAGGCGCCGCAGGAATGCCCGGGCGGACGGGATCCTGTCCGCCGGCCGGGGCGCGAGGAGCGCCCGGAGCAGCTCCCGGACGAACCCGAGGCCCGCCGGCGGAGCCGGCAGGGCGGGCCGGCGATCCAGGGCGGCGAGCCGGGCGGCCACGGTCTCGCCGGCCGGTGGCCGGCCGTAGAGCCACGAGACCACGGTCGCCCCGAGGGACCACAGGTCGCTGCGCTCGTCCGCGGGTTCTCCACGGAGCACCTCCGGGGCGGCGGTCGCGGCGGTTCCACCACCCCGCTCGCCGGGAGGCCGGGCCAGGCCGAAGTCGAGGAGCCGGGGAAGCTCGTCCGGCCCGATGAAGACGTTCTCGGGCTTCAGGTCGCCATGGAGCAGGCCGCTGCCGTGCAGGAAGTCCAGGACCTCGGCGACCCCGGCGGCCCAGGAGAGGATCCTGCGGGGGGCTGCCTCCCGGGCGGCCTCGGTGGAAGGCACGCCGGGGGCCGCCTCGAGGACGAGGCAGGGGCCTCCGGGTTCTTCCGGGGGGAGGTAGTCGAGGGCCGCCGCGATCCCGGGGTGGGCAAGGGACGAGACGCGGGCGAACTCGGCGGCGAGATCGGGAGGGGATTCCGCACCGGGGCGGGGAACCTTGAGCGCGACGAGGCGCCCGTCCTGCCGGTCCCGGGCGAGCAGGACCTCGGCGCTGCCCCCCGTCCCCAGGCGGCCGAGCACCTCGAAACGGTTCGGCGCCGACGGCGTCCGCACCAGGAGTCACCCCCTCGGGACCGGACAATCGATCCCTGCCAAGTGTACCAGAGCGGACGAAAGAACCGGCCCGTCCCGCGGGGGGACGGGCCGGCGGTCCAGGGGAGGATCAGCGGGGGAGGCGGGGCTCAGGACCGGGGCCAGGGGCCCGAAGCCTCGTCTCCCCATGGTCCGAACCCGCCATCCCGGGACGGGGTCTCGTCCGGGGCGGGGAGATGGTCCGGGTCCACCTCGTCGTTGCGGTCGGTCACGACGACGGCCCCGCTTCCCTGCGCATCCTCGGAGAGCGGCGTGCGCGGGGGAAGGATGCCCAGCCAGGTCCCGGCGGCCTCGAGGGCGGGGAATGCATGGACCAGCAGGGCGAGCGCCTGGCCGGGGGCGGCCATCGGGGCGGCCGGCGCAGCGGCGGTCGCGGGAGTCGTGCCCGCGAGGAACGCGAGGCCCGCGACGAGGAACGGCAGCAGGTACCAGTGGCGCGAGTGGGACATCTCTGGATCCTCCTCTCGGACCGCTTCGTGACCCCAATGCAACGAATAATGTTCGGCGTCGCGGCGCGCAAGGGTTTTCTTGTCACGCAACCCGCTGGAAAGAAAGGGGATGACTCGTTCGGTCCCGCCGACCACCGTCTCGTCGAGGAACAGGAAAACCGGGCCAGGATGGCCCGGTACGTGCAAGCCGGCCAGCGGCGGAAGGTTCCGGGAGGCGTATAATCGCGACCCGACTCGCTTCCCGGGAGGGCACCGTGCCGGATCGAAACACCACCTTCCTGGTGGAAAGGTGCAGGAAAATCGACTCCCGGGAGGCGGGAATCCCCTCTCGGGGCCGGGGAACCCGCCGGCGGGAGCGGTCTCGGTGCCTTGCCGTCCTCCTTGCCGTCCTGGTGTTCGCGTCCCTGCACGGGGTGTCGGGAACCGGACGGGGTCCGGGCCCGGTGAAGATCTTTCCGCTCGACCGGGTTCGTCGCGGGCTCCGGGCGGAAGCCCGCACGGTGATCGCCGGCACCGAGCAGGTGCCGATCGAGATCGAGATCCTGGGACTCGTCCGGGACGGCATCGGCGGTGGCGTCGACATGATCCTCGGGCGGTTCACCGGGAAGACCGGACGCTTCACCGGGGTCGCCCACGGGATGTCCGGCAGCCCGGTCTACGTCGACGGGAAGTGGCT
>JAMOQA010000252.1 GCA_027064265.1 Acidobacteriota bacterium | reverse complement strand
GAGGACCTGGTGGTCGAGGCGTACGAGACCTCGGCCGCCTTCGAGAACGTCTGGCGCGCCCTCGGCAGCCTGGACACCCTGTTCCGGCTCCGCCCGGAGTACCTGGACCGGATGGACCGGATGACGCTGCGCCCGGTGCTCTGGGAGATCGTCTCCCTCCTCGGCCAGGAGCGGACCCTCGCCGAGATCCTCGCGGCCCGGGACGAGCCGGACGCCCTCCTCCTGCGGCTCCTGCGGGCGATGGAGCTGGTCGGCATCGTCGAGCGGGTGCCCCAGGCGGAGCTGGTCGCCCGGCTCCGGGAGCGCTCGGCGCCGCCGGAGCCGGCCCCCGCGCCCGAACCCGGGGAGGCCGCCCCCCCGGCGGAGGCGCCGCTCCCCGCGGCGGAGCCCGCCCCGGAAGCGGGGCCCGCGCCGGAGCCGGAACCGGCCGGGGAACCGGCCCGGGACGTGCCGATCGAGGCGCCCTCCTCCGCCTGGGAGATCGCGCCGGAGCTGTTCGGGGAGCGCAAGAAGGAAGAGGCACCGCCCCCCGCGCCACCGCCGACGCCCTCGGCGGACCCGGCCCGGACCCTCGAGGTCCCCCGGGAGCTGGTCGAGCGCGCCCTCGCCGGCGAGGAACCGGTGCCTCCGGGGCCGGGGGAACCACCCGCCCCGCCCCCGGAGGAGCCGCCGCCGACGGAACCCGTGGGGGAGGAACCGCCCCCCGGGGCCGCGCTCGAAGGGGAGCCCGCGCCGGAACCCGTGCAGGAGCGGGAGGAGGAACCGGCGTCCGAGGAGGCGGCCCCGGCCCCGACCCCGACCGTCGAGGAGCCGCCACCCAGCGAGCCGGTCGCGGAGACGCCGCCGGGGCCGCCCGCTCCCCCGGAGGACGCCGAGGTTCCCGCGCCCGCCGGGGAGGCGATCGCGGAGCCGGCCTCTCCGGCCATCGAGGAGGAACCGCCGCCCACCGAGCCGGTGACGGAGGCGCCGCCGGGGCCGCCGGTCGCCGCGGAAGAGGAGGAAGGGGCTCCCGGTCACGGCGAGGAGGAAGTGGGCCCGGCGCCCGCGCCCCCGGCCGCCGAGGAACCGCCCCCCGCGGAGCCCGTCGAGGAAGCGTCGCCGGAGACGCCCTCCGCCCCGGAGGACGACGCGCTCGCCGCTCCCGCGGAACGCGAGGAGGAGGTTCCTCCTCCCGCGGAGGAACCACCGCCGGCGGGGCCGGTGGCGGAGGAGGCACCGCCCGAACCCGCCGCTCCCGCGGAGGAGCCGGCGCGCGAGGAAGCGGCCGCCTCCGCGGAGGAGTCGGCCGCCGGGGAACCGGTGACGGAGGAGGCCCCGGCCGCCCCCGGGGAGCCGCCCGTCGGCGAGGCGCCCGCGGAACCCGCCGCGGAGCCGACGCCGGAGCTCCTCGCCGAGGTCGACCGGTTCCTCGCCCGGCACCGGGTGGTGTGGCGGGCGCTCCGCCTCGAGATCGGGGCGGGAGTGCGGAACTTCGTCCTGACCTGCCAGCGGAACCTGGCGGTCGCCGGGGACCTCTTCGAGGGGCTCGAGCCCGGCGGGGAGGGGGACTACGACCGGGACGAGCTGGCCCGCCGCCTCGCCGCCCGGCCGTCCATCGACCCGCGGGCCGCCCTCGACGACCTGGTGGAGACCGAGATCCGGATGATCCGCGGCCTCGTCCACCCGGCGAGTCTCCAGGAGATCGAGAAGGGCCTCGCCGCGATCCCGTAGGGCGTTCCCGGGCCGGTCCACGAGACGCGCCACCCGTGGGGGCGCCCGGCAGGGCGCCCGCGTCGGGCAACGCATTCGTGCCGGGATACCGGGCACGCCGGCAAACGGCGGGAGGCCTCCCGGCCGCCCCTGCGAAGACCGACGAGGCGCACGACCTGCAGGGGTCGCCGGCAGGCGACCCGCCTCGGGCGGCGCGGTGCGTCGTCGGGCAAAGGAGGGATAAACGCGTTTCCTGCAAGGGGGGTGTTCGACAACGGGCGATCCTGCAAGGTGGGGGCGGGATAGAACGGGATTTTGCAAGTCGCGGGCCTCCGGGAGCCCTTGAAAATTGCAAATCCCGGGGTTGTCGAACACCCCCCTTGCAGGACCGGGTGTTATCCCGCTTCGCTCCCGGAAGCGATCACCGAAGGGTTGCAGGTTTCCGGGTTGTCCCGCTCGTGACGTGACCCGATGACCCATCGTCGCCCTGCGGGCGACACGGGCGGAGCACGCTCCGCCCCTACGGGTGTGCGAGGCGCGTTCGTTTCGTGTTGCGGCGCAGCGTGAAGGCGCAGGGGTCCAGCACGCTGGACCCGTGCGGTGCGGAGCAACGCCATGATGGTCGCCCTGCGGGCGACACGGGCGGAGCACGCTCCGCCCCTACGGGTTCTTCGGTTCTTCGCCTGTTTGCCTGTTCGTTCGCGGGGCGGGCGTCAGGCGAGAGTCTCCCAGCCCTGGCAGGACCGGCAGCGCCAGCGGAACTCGGCGCTCTCCGCGCCGCAGCGGGTGCAGCGCCAGGGGTCGGGCCAGGGGGGCTCGGCCGCCCACTGGTCGAGGAGGCGGGCGAGGGGGGGCGGCGGCGTCGTGCCGGCGGCGGCGAGGCGGGCGGCGAGGCGCGCCGTCGCCTGGGCGCCGGGGTGGTCCCGCCGGAGCCGCTCGAGCCAGCCCCGGGCGGCCTCGGTGTCGCCCCGGCGCAGCGCCTCGTCGGCGAGCCAGGCGAGGATGCGGCCCCGGGCCCGGGGCTCGTCGGCCAGGTCCTCGAGGACCTGCTCGGCGAACCCGCGGACCGCCGCCCGGCCCTCGTCCCCCTCGAGGTGCTCGAGGCGGTCGAGGACGAGGGGCGCGAGGCGCGGGTGGAGCCGGGCCGCCTCGAGCCAGGCCTCCCGGGCCTGCCGGTGCCGGCCGAGCTGGTAGAGGGCGTCCCCCCGGGTCAGCTCGCCGGCCCCCATGTCGGGCCAGTCCCGGGTCGCCTCCCGGGCCGCCTCGAGGGCCCCCTCGGGGTTCCCCTCGGCCAGGTGCTCCCGGGCCTCGAGGACCCGGCGCCGGGCGAGGACGATCTTCCCCCGCTCCGGGTTGACCCGGACGAGGCGCCGGGAGACCTCCACGGCCTCGTCCCACCGGCGCAGCCGCGAGAGGAGGCGCTCCGTGGCGACCAGGATCTCCTCCGAGCGGGGCAGGGCCTCGAGGGCCTCGCCGTAGGCGTCGAGGGCCTCCCGCCAGCGGCCCTCCGCCTCGAGCAGCCGCCCGCGGAGCAGGAGCGCCGCGGCGCGGACGTCCGGCTGGAGGTCCCGGCGGGCGAGGAGCAGGTCGGGCACCCGGGCCGCCCGGGCCAGGTCCCCCGCCCGGCGGAGTTCCTCCCCGAGCAGGAGCATCAGCCCGTCGTCCCCGGGGACCAGCTCGACCGCGCTCCGCAGCAGGCGGGCCGCCTCCCGGTGCTCCCCGGCGACCACCCGGGAGAACGCGGTGCCGAGCAGCTTCCGCCAGGGTCCCTCCGCCCGGCGCCGGGCGATGGCGGAGGCGGCCCCGGGCAGCGCCAGGGCGCCGACCAGGAGGCCGGCGGCGAAGGCGAGGAGCAGCCAGAGGACGATCATCGCGTGCCCGGCTCCCCCGGCCCCGGGCCCGCGGCGTCCGCCAGCCGGTCCCGGCGGGGCGCGTCGCCCGCCGGGGCCTCGAGGACCATGTTCCGCAGGTCGGCGACCTCCTCCTCGAGCTTCCGCACCCGGCGGCGCAGGCGGAGGTTGTCGATGCGGACCACCACCCCCTCGATCACCGCCAGCACGCCGATGAAGATCGTCCCGGCGAGGACGCCGCCCAGGATCACCCAGGCGAGGCTGACTTCCCGGGGGGCGCCGCCGAAGCCGAAGCTCAGCGTCACCACCTGGGAGGCGTTGGCGAACGCCACCCACAGGACGAGCACGACGAAGGCGGCAACGAGCCCGAAGACGACGGCTCTCATCGCTGGCTTCCCTCCTGGCTCCCGGTCCCGTTCCGGGACGCGAGGAGCCGGTCGACCACCTCCCGGACCGCCCCGTGGCCGCCGGGCAGGGACGTCACCCACGCCGCCGCCTCCCGGACCTCGGGCGCGGCGTCGGCGACGGCGACCGGCAGGCCGACCCGGGCGAGGGCCGGCAGGTCGAGCAGGTCGTCGCCGACGAAGCAGGCCTCCTCCGGGGCGAGACCCCGGCGGGCGAGGATCTCCTCCACCACCGGGCCCTTCTCCCGGATGCCGAGGTGGATCTCGTCGAGCCCCAGCTCCTCGGCCCGGCGGCGGACCTGGGGCAGGTCCCGGCCGGAGACGATCCCGACGAGGAGCCCGGCCCGGCGGGCGAGGACGAGCCCGTACCCGTCCCGCACGTGGAAGCGCACCGCCGCCGGGCCGTCGGCAAGGTACCAGAGCCCCCCGTCGGTGAGGACCCCGTCCACGTCGAGGAGGAGCAGGCGCACCCGCGAGAAGCGGGCGTCCAGGGCGGTTCCTGTTCCGTTCGGGCGGGCCACGGTCGCTCCTCGCCGGGGGCGCTCAGAAGAGCTGGGTGCCCCACAGGTCGTGGATCTGGATGATCCCCAGCAGGGTACCATCCGCCTCGACCACCGGGAGCTGGGTGATCTTCCGATCCTCCATGATCCGGAGGGCCGCGGAGGCGAGGGCGTCCGGCCCGATGGTGACCGGCTCCGGGGTCATCACGTCCCCGGCCCGGCGGGCGAGGGGATCCGGGTCCCGCTCGAGGAGCCGGCGCAGGTCGCCGTCGGTGATGATCCCGGCGAGCTTCCCGTCCTGGCGGACCACCGTGGTGCAGCCGAGACGGCCCCGGCTCATCTCGACGACCACCTCCCGCATCGTCGCCTCCGGCGCCACCCTGGGGAGGGCGTCGCCGGTGTGCATCATCTGGCGGACCCGGGCGAGCTTCCGGCCCAGCTTGCCGCCGGGGTGGAGCCGGGCGAAGTCCTCCTCGCCGAACCCCTTCGCCACCATCAGGGCCGCCGCCAGGGCGTCGCCGATCGCCATCGCGGCGGCGGTGGACGCCATCGGGGCGAGCCCGAGGGGGCAGCCCTCCTCCTCGACCGACGTGTCGAGCAGGACGTCCGCCTCCCGGCCCAGGGTCGAGCGGGGCTGGCCGGTCAGCGCGACGATCGAGGCGCCGAGGCGGCGGATCGTCTCGAGGAGGGCGACGATCTCCGCGGTCTCCCCGCTGTGGGAGAGGGCGATCACCACGTCGCCCCGGACGATCATCCCGAGGTCGCCGTGGATCGCCTCCGCCGGGTGGAGGAAGAGGGACGGCGTACCGGTGGAGGCGAGGGTCGCCGCGATCTTCCGGGCGACGAGGCCCGACTTCCCCATGCCGGTCAGCACGACCCGCCCCGGCGCCTCGAGGATCAGCCGGACCGCCCGGTCGAACTCCTCGCCGAGCCGGTCGGCGAGGGCGGAAAGGGCCCGGGCCTCGACCCGGAGCACCCGGACGCCGGTCTCCCGGAGGCTCATGGGGCCTCCTCCCGGTGGCGCCCCCGGACGAACCGGTGGAGGTCCCGCAACTCGGCGAGGAGGGAAGCCACCCGGGCCAGGGGGAGCGAGTTCGGCCCGTCGGAGAGGGCCCGGGACGGGTCCTCGTGGACCTCGAGGAAGACCGCGTCCGCTCCCGCCACGACGGCGGCCCGGGCGAGGACCGGGATGAACTCCGGCTGGCCCCCGGTCGCGGTGCCGAGCCCACCCGGTCGCTGGACCGAGTGGGTCGCGTCGAAGACCACCGGGACGCCGAGGGAGCGCATCCGCGGGATCCCCCGGAGGTCGACCACCAGGTCGTGGTAGCCGAAGGTCGTGCCCCGTTCGGTCAGCAGGATCCCCCGGGCTCCCCCGCGGCGGAGCTTCTCGACGATCGGCGCCGTGTCCTCCGGGGCGAGGAACTGCCCCTTCTTCACGTTGACCGGCTTCCCGGTCGCCGCCGCGGCGAGGAGCAGGTCGGTCTGCCGGCAGAGGAAGGCCGGCACCTGGACGACGTCGAGGACGTCCCCGGCGGGCCCGCACTGGCCCGGTTCGTGGACGTCGGAGAGGACCGGCAGGCCGGTCCTCTCCTTCACCTCGGCGAGGATCTCCAGGCCGGCGGCGAGGCCGGGGCCGCGGAACGAGTCGATCGAGGTGCGGTTCGCCTTGTCGAACGAGGCCTTGAAGACCAGCGGCAGCCCGACCTCCCGGGCGATCTCCGCGAGGGCGCGGGCGTGGGCGAGGGCGCTCTCCCGGGACTCGATCACGCAGGTGCCGGCGATCACCAGGAGGGGACCGTCCCCCCCCGCCGCCACGCCGGGGGCGATCGTGACCGCCGGGACCGGGGCAAGGTCGTTCACCGCGCCCGCTCCCGCCGGTACTCCCAGGCCGCGCCGACGAACCCGGAGAAGAGGGGGTGCGGCGCGAGGGGCCGGCTGCGGAACTCCGGGTGGAACTGGCAGGCGAGGAACCAGGGGTGGTCCCGGCGCTCGACGATCTCGACCAGCTCCCCCTCGGGCCAGATTCCCGAGGGCTCGAGCCCGGCGGCCCGGAGCTGCTCGAGGTAGTCGTTGTTGACCTCGTAGCGGTGCCGGTGCCGCTCGCTGATCTCCGTCTCGCCGTAGAGGCGGTGGGCCAGGGTGCCCGGCGTGATCCGGCAGGGGTAGGCGCCGAGGCGCATCGTGCCGCCCTTCTCCTCGATGCCCCGCTGTTCCGGGATCAGGTCGATCACGTTGTGGGGGGTGTCCGGGTCGAACTCCGTCGAGTTCGCCTTCGCGAGCCCCGCCACGTTGCGGGCGGTCTCGATCACCGCGCACTGCATGCCGAGGCAGATGCCGAGGAACGGGATCTTCCGCTCCCGGGCCCGGGCGATCGTGCGGATCATCCCCTCGACGCCGCGGGTGCCGAAGCCGCCGGGCACCAGCACGCCGTCGATCTTGTCGAGGACCGCGTCGATCTTCTCGTCGTCGGTCATCTGCTCGGACTCGATGAACTCGAGTCGGACCCGCAGCCGGTGGGCGAAGCCGCCGTGGCGCAGCGCCTCGTTGAGGGACTTGTACGAGTCCTCGTAGGCGACGTACTTGCCGACCATCCCGATGACGACCTCGTCCCGGGGGTTCCGCGCCCGGTCGAGCAGCTCCTCCCAGTCGGAGAGGTTTCGCCGCCGGTAAGGGAGGTCGAGAAGCTTGGTGACGATCTCGTCGAGGCCCTCCTGGCTGAGGCGGAGGGGGACCTCGTAGATGTTGTCCACGTCGGGGGCGGCGATCACCTGGTCCTCGGAGACGTTGCAGAAGAGGGCGATCTTCCGCTTGATCTCCTGGGGGATCGGCCGGTCGCAGCGGCAGAGCAGGATGTCCGGCTGGATCCCGATCGCGCGGAGCTCCCGCACCGAGTGCTGGGTCGGCTTGGTCTTCAGCTCGCCGGCGGCGGGGATCCACGGGACCAGGGTGAGGTGCACGAAGATCGCGCGGCGGGGGCCGACCTCGAGGCGGAACTGCCGGATCGCCTCGAGGAAGGGAAGCGACTCGATGTCGCCGACCGTGCCGCCGATCTCGACGATCTGGATGTCGTACCCGTTCGAGAGGTCGCGGACCGCCCACTTGATCTCGTCAGTGATGTGGGGGATCACCTGGACCGTCGCGCCGAGGTAGTCGCCCCGCCGCTCCCGCTCGATCACCCGGTTGTAGATCCGGCCGGTGGTGTAGTTGTTCCGCTGGCTCGTCGTGATCGACGTGAACCGCTCGTAGTGGCCGAGGTCGAGGTCGGTCTCCGCGCCGTCCTCGGTCACGAACACCTCGCCGTGCTGGAACGGGTTCATCGTGCCGGGGTCGACGTTGATGTACGGGTCCAGCTTCTGGATCGTCACCCGGAACTGCCGGGCCTCGAGCAGGCGGGCGAGGGAAGCGGCGGCCAGCCCCTTGCCCAGGGAGGAGACGACTCCCCCGGTCACGAACACGTAGCGCGTCTCGTCGCGTCGCATCATCGGTCGATGGTCCTTTCGGTGGTCGCGCCGGGGTCGTCTTCCCGGCGGGCGGCGAGGTGGGCCTCGGCACGGGCGAGGTCCCGGGGGGTGTCCACCCCCAGGGGTTCCCCGTGGGCCGGCAGCACGCGGATCGCCCACCCGGCCTCGAGGGCGCGGAGCTGCTCGAGCTTCTCGGTCCGCTCGAGGCGGGAGGGGGCCAGCCCGGCGAAGGAGAGCAGCGCCTCCCTCCGCCAGGCGTAGATCCCGACGTGGGCGAGGGGCGGCGGGTCCGGCAGGGACCGCGGGGGGAAGGCGATCCCGCCGTCCTCCCGGGGCCAGGGGATCGGGGCCCGGCTGAAGAGGAGCGCCCGGCCCCCCTCGTCGAGGACGACCTTGACCACGTCGGGGTCCAGGTACTCCTCGAGGGAACCGATCGGCCGGGCCAGGGTGGCGAGGGCGACGTCCTCCGCGCCGGCGAGGGTTTCCACCAGGGCGGCGAGGTCGCCGGGTTCGACGAACGGCTCGTCCGCCTGGAGCCCGAGGACGATCGCCTCGTCCCGCTCCCGGGCGACCGCGGCGACCCGGTCGGTGCCGCTGGGCAGCCCGGGGCTCGTCAGCACCGCGGGAAGGCCGGCTTCCCGGGCGACCTCGGCCACCCGGTCGTCGTCGGTGGCGACGATCACGGACCGGAACGCCCCGGAGGCGCGGGCGGCGTCGGCCACCCACAGGAAGAGGGGCCTGCCGCCGAGGGGAGCGAGGACCTTCCCGGGGAAGCGGGTGGAGGCCCAGCGGGCCGGGATCACCGCGAGCGCATCCGGCACGGTCCGTCTCTCCGCGTTCGGCTCCGCCGTTCGTCCGTCGTGTCGAACAGGTCCCCTTGCCGACCCCGCGCGGATGCTAGACGAGGGGAGGGGGGCGGTCAACCTGCCCCGGGAAACCCGCGCCCGGGGTATCCTTCCGGCACGATGGAGAGCGCGGCGCGGGCGAGGAACGCGGCGGACGGCGAGGGGATCGCCGTCCGCGTCGACGGGGTGGCCAAGGCCTTTCCCCGCCGCCGGAGCGTCCGCGCGCTGCTCCGGGCGCCGTTTCGCCGACCGCCCCGCGTCCCCGCGCTCCGGGGAGTCTCCCTCGAGGTCCGCCGGGGGGAGATCCTCGGCCTCCTCGGCCCGAACGGGGCAGGGAAGACGACGCTGCTCAAGGTCCTCTGCGGCCTGGTGCTGCCCGACGAGGGGCGGGCGGAGGTGCTCGGGATCCCCGCCGGGGCGCCGGGGCTCTCCCGGGTGCTCGGCCTCGTCCACGGGGACGAGCGCTCGTTCTACTGGCGGCTGACCGCCCGGGAGAACCTGGACTTCTTCGCCCGGCTCCACGGGCTGACCGGGAGGGACCGGCGGCGCCGGGTCGCCGAGCTGCTCGGGCGGGTCGAGCTCGCCCGGGACGCCGACCGGCGGTTCGGCGACTTCTCCTCGGGGATGCGCCAGCGCCTCGCCATCGCCCGCGCCCTGATCGCCGATCCCCCGGTCCTGCTGATGGACGAACCGACCCGCAGCCTCGACCCGGTCAGCGCCGCCCGGCAGCGCCAGTGGATCCTCGAGGAGCTGCACCGGGGCGACGGCCGGACGATCCTCCTCGCCACCCACAACCTGCGGGAGGCGGAACAGCTCTGCCACCGGGTGGCGATCCTCGCGGCGGGGAGGGTGCGGGCGGTGGGCACGCCGGCGGAGCTGCGCCACCGCGGCCTCGGCGGCGCGGCGTGGCGGCTGCGGCTCGACCCGCTTCCGCCGGAGATCCGGGCCGGCCGGGTCACCGCCCGGGAGGGGGATGCCGGCTTCCCGGGCGAGGTCGTCGTCCTCGTCCCCCGGGAGGAGGACCTGGACGTCCTTCTCGCCGAGGTGAAGGGGGCCGGCTGCCGGGTGCTCTCCGTGCGGCCCGAGGAGCCGGACCTCGAGGAGGTCTTCCGGGCGCTGGTCACGGACGGGACGGGGGCGGACCGGTGAGGGACTTCCTGCGGATCGCCTGGGCGTTCCTCGTCCGGGACTTCCAGGTCGAGACGAGCTACCGGCTCGCCTTCGTCCTCCAGGTGTTCGGCCTGCTGGTCTCGGCGACCCTCTGGTACTTCATGGCCCGGTTCGTCGGCGGCAACCATCCCTCGGCCCGGATGCTCGAGCTGACCGGCAACCTCGACTACTTCGCCTACGTGCTGGTCGGCCTGATGGTCAGCCGCTTCCTCGACGTCAGCCTCCACGCCTACGCGAGCCAGATCCGCCAGGAACAGACGACCGGCACGCTCGAGGCGATGCTGGTCACCCCCGCGCGACTCGGGCACGTCATCGTCGCCAGCTCCGCCTGGGCGTTCCTGTTCGCCGCGATCCAGTCGGGCCTCTACCTGGTGTTCGGAGTCACGCTCTTCGGGCTGCACCTCGACGTCGGGTCGGTCGCCGGCATCCTCGCGGCCCTGGTGCTGACGGTGCTCGCCTTCTCGGGGATCGGGATCCTCTCCGCCGCCTTCGTCCTCTACTTCAAGCGGGGCAACCCGGTGAACTTCGTCATCTCGTCGATGACGATGCTGTTCGGCAACGTGCTGATCCCGGCCCGGAGCCTGCCGGAGTCGCTCCAGTGGATCTCCCGGCTGATCCCGGTTTCCTACGCCACCGAGGCGGTCCGCGGCGCCCTGCTCAAGGGCCAGGGGCTCCGGGAGATCCTGCCCGACCTCGGGGCTCTCGCCGCCTTCGCCGCCGTCCTCGTGCCCCTCGGGCTCCTCGGCGCCCGCATCGCGGTGAACCGCGCCAAGCGCGAGGGCTCCCTCGTCCAGTACTGACCGGGAAGGAGACGCGCCCGTGCCCGCCCACCGGTTCGCCCGCGAGGAGCTGCTCCGCGGGACCCCGTTCGGCCCGGCCCACCGCCACGAGGTCCGCCTGCAGGACGTGGACGCCGCCGGCGTCGTCTTTTTCGCCCGGCACCTGGAGTTCGCCCACGACGGGATGATCCGGCTCCTGGCGGCGGCGGGCTGGCCCGTTCCCGAGAAGCTGGCGGAGGGAGCGCCCATGGCCCCGCTCCGCCACGCGGAGGGGGACTTCCTCGCGCCGCTCCGGTTCGGCGACGCGGTCCTGGTCCGCGCCGTCGCCGCCCACCTCCGGGAGACGGAGATCGCCGTCGGGTTCCGCCTGGCGCGGGAAGAGGACGGGACGGTCGTCTCCCTCGTCCAGCTCGTCCACGTCTTCGTCGACCCGGCCACGTTCCGCCGGGTGCCGGTCCCGGCGCCGGTGCGGGCCTGGCTTCGCGGGGAGGCCCATGCCGCCGAGGGATGACGTGGTTCGCGTGACCGGCCCCGCGGGGCCGGTGTGGGGGCGGGTCCGGGTCCCCGGGGACAAGTCGATCGCCCACCGGGCGCTGTTGCTCGCGGCGGTCGCCCGGGGCACCGCCCACCTCGCGGGGCTGCCGGACGGGCGGGACGTCGCCTCGACCCGGCGGGCCGTCGCGGCGCTCGGGGTCCCGGTGCGGGAGGAGGCCGGCGGTGTCCTCGTCGAGGGCCGGGGTTTCGCCGCCCTCGACCGGGACCCGGCGGCGGAGCCCCTCCGGCTCGACTGCGGCAACTCCGGCACCACCGCCCGGCTGCTCCTCGGCCTCCTCGCCGGCCGGACCGGCCGCTTCCTCCTCGACGGGGACGGGTCCCTCCGGCGGCGCCCGATGGAGCGGGTGGCGGGGCCGCTCCGGGAGATGGGGGCGGGGATCGAGGGGGCGGGGACGCTCCCCCTGGGCGTCGCGGGGGGCCCGCTCCGGCCGCTCGACCTGGCCCTGCCGGTGGCGAGCGCCCAGGTGGAGTCGGCGTTGCTCCTCGCGGCGCTCCAGGCGCCGGGGCTCTCCCGCCTCGTGCCCCCGGGCCCCCGGCGGGACCACACCCCGCGAATGCTCTCCGCCCTGGGCGCGCCGGTGGAGGTCCGCGGGGAGGGGAACCCCCCGGCGGAGATCCTGGTGCGGGGACGGGAAGGGGGACCGGACCTGGCGCCGCCGGAGATGGAGATCCCCGGCGATCCCTCCTCGGCGGCCTTCCTCCTCGCCCTGGCCGCGGCGATCCCGGGGAGCGACCTCGCGGTCGAGGGAGTCTCGGTCAACCCGACCCGGCTCGGGTTCGTCCGGCTGCTCGCGCGGATGGGGGCCCGGGTGGAGGTGGAACCGGTGCCTTCCCCCGGGCCGGAACCCGCCGGGACGATCCGCGTGCGGGGCGGTCCCCTCTCGGGGATCCGGCTCGGGCCCGCCGACGTGGCCGACGCCATCGACGAGGTGCCGCTGGTCGCGCTGCTCGGGGCGGTGGCGGAGGGGGAGACGGTGATCCGGGGCGCCGGGGAGCTGCGGGTCAAGGAGTCGGACCGGGTCGCCGCCACCTGCGCGCTCCTGCGCGGGCTGGGGGCCGACGTGGAGGAGCTTCCCGACGGCCTCGCGGTGCGGGGCGGGGGGAACCTCGCGGGGGGCGTCGTCGACGCCCGGGGCGACCACCGGCTGGCGATGCTGGGGGCGATCGGCGGGCTCCTCGCCCGGGGGGAGACCCGGGTGGCCGGTGCCTCCGCCGCCGCGGTCTCCTGGCCGGGGTTCTTCCGGGCCCTCGAGGGGCTCGCCGGCGGGCGGCCGGCGGCGGTCGCCGTGCCCGGGCCGCTCCCGGGGGAGCGCCCGTTCCGCGCGGTCCTCCTGGGGCACCCGGTGGGCCATTCCCGCTCCGCGGACCTCTTCGCCGCCCTCGCCCGGGCGGGGGGGCCGCTGGTGGAGTACCGGGCGCTGGACGTGCCGCCGGCGGAGCTGCCCCGGGCGCTCCGGCGCCTGCGGGGGGGGGACTGGGACGGGGCGAACGTGACCGTCCCCCACAAGCGGGCGGTCGCGGGCGCCCTGGAGCGGCTCGGCGGGCTCGCCGCCGCCGCGGGGGCCGTCAACGTGATCGTGCGGGAGGTCGGCGGGGGGAACGCGACGCTCCGCGGGGAGAACACCGACGGGCCCGGGTTCGCCGCGGCGTTCCGGGAGGCGTTCGGGCGGGAGGCCCGGCCGCCCGCCCTGCGCCGGGCGGTGGTCCTCGGGTGGGGCGGCGCGGCGCGGGGGGTCGTGGCCGAGCTGCGCCGCCGCGGGGTCCGGGTCGTGGTCGCCACGAGGGACCCGGCGGGGGCCCGGGCCGGTTGGCCCGACCCGGGGACCCGCTTCCTCGGCACCCGGGACCCGCGCCTCGCCGAGGCCTGTGCCGCGGCGGGGCTCGTCGTCCAGGCGACCCCCCTGGGGATGCCGGGCGGCCCCGCCCCCGGCGAGGCGCCCCCGGTGCCGTGGGACGCGGTCGCCCCCGGCGCGGTCGCCGTGGACCTGGTCTATGCCCCGGAGCCGACCCCGTTCGTCCGCGCCGCCCGGGAGCGGGGCCTTCCCGCCATCGACGGCCGGGAGATGCTCCGCCACCAGGCCGCCCTCGCCGCCGACCTCTGGCTCGGCCCCGGCGCCGGCCTCCTCCTCCTCGCCGCCACCCGCACCCTCCGCCCCTGACCACCCCGCCCGGCCCTGGTCGCGCCGTCCGGCCCGGGCTGTGCGTCCTCGCCGCTGCCCGTGCCCTTCCGTTCCCGGTCAGGGCGCCCTCCCCGCTCCTCAGCGTCGTCACCCCTGCCTTCCGCCCCGGCCACCGGGCCCGGCCTGCTCCTCCTCGCCGCCACCCCGTGCCGTCCACCTGTGGCCACCCCGCCGAGACCCTCTCCTCTTCGCTCCACCCGCGCCCTCCGCCCCTGGCTGCCCTCCTCGCGGTCATCGAGGGCGAACAGGCAGCGAAATGTGTGAGCAAGTGGCCGTCAGCGCAAGCCTCGTGAAGCAAGTATTCGGAAATGCAAGTTTTCGGGGCTTTTCGGGCCGGCGACCTTGCAAATCCGGCCACTTGCCCGCGAATCCTTGCGCCAGGGGCCACATAACGCCGGGGACTTGCACTGGTGAACACATGAGCGCACTGACCGCGACCGGGTCGCATCACGATGCGCGACACGGCGGTCACCGAGCCGCGGAGTGGGTGGGGTCGGACGGTTCGAGCGGGTGACCGGGCCCGGGCCCGGTTCGGCGGGGGCGCCGGGACCGGGGGCGGAGTTCGTCGGGGTCGGGCAGAGGAAGCGTCGGACGGCGGCGGGTCGGTCGGATGGTTCGAGCGGGTGACCGGGCCCGGGCCCGGTTCGGCTGGGGCGCCGGGACCGGGGGCGGAGTTCGTCGGGGCCGGGCGGAGGAAGCGTCGGACGGCGGCGGGTCGGTCCGACGGTTCGGGCGGGTGACCGGGACTGGGGGCAGTTCCGCGGAGTCGCCACCACGACGGGAGGAGTTCATCGCGACGAGGGCGAGGAAGCGGCGGCCGGGT
>JAMOQA010000251.1 GCA_027064265.1 Acidobacteriota bacterium | reverse complement strand
CGGTTCCAGTTCCGGCAGCTTGCCGGGATAGACCAGCGGCTGCGGTTGCGGCCGGCTCGCGCAGCCGGCGAGGGCCAGCGCCGCGAGGACGGCCGCCACCACGGGGATCCGTGGCGCCGTGCCGAGCCCCTTCATCGCGCCTCCCGCTCCTCCCGCGCCTCGCGGGGGGCCGGCCGCGCGCGGCGCGCCATCTCCAGCTCGGCCGCCTCGTCGGAACCGAGGACGACGACGCGGCCCGGGGCGACCACCCGGCCGATCACGGTCTTCCTGCCGTCGATGCCGACGACCCGCACCAGGGCCCCGACGTCCCCCCGGGTGCGCGCGACGGTGTCCAGCTCCAGGGTCACCGCGCCCCGGCGGAAGAGCGCCCGCACCGGCTGGCCGGCCTCGACGGCCGCCGGTCGGGTCACCTGGCGGGCGAGCACCGGCTCCCCGGCCCGCACCGGGCGGCGCAGCACGAGCCCGCGCGCCTGCTGCGGATCGTCGAGCACCGCCTTCCCCGGCGGCAGCTTCCGGGTCTCGAGGCGCAGGTCCCCGGGGCGCAGCCGGGCACCCCGGTCCAGGTTCCGGGCGGCGACCAGCACCGGGGCCTCGATGGAGAGGTCGGCGGAAACCGCGTACCGGCGCGGGGGACGCCGTCCAGCCTTCACCTCGATCGGGATCCGCACCCGGCCGGCCCGCAGCCCGCCGAGGGGCGGGCGGGCGACCACCTCGCGCTTCCCGGGCGGCAGCACGAGACCCCGGGGGATCTCCACCTTCTCGATCGTCACCTTCCCCTTCGGGTGCAGCTCCCCCAGCATCCGCTCGATGGCGGCCCGGACCTCGGCCTCCCCCAGCGGCTCCCCGCGGCCGAAGATCCGGACCCGGCCGGCGTCCCGCACGTCGACGCGCTCCGGGGAGATGCCGGCGCGGCGCAGCGCCTCGCGGATCGCCAGCACGCCGATCACGCGTGACCGGCCGGCGGGAGGGGCCTGGCCGAGCCGGACCCTCCCGGCCCGCTCCGCGAGGGGGCCCTCGAGCCGGGCCACGTCGGCGAGGGTGACCGGGGCGCCGGCGGCCAGGGTCACCTCCGGCCGCAGCGACACGACGAGGCGGCCCTCCGGGGCGCCGGCGGCCACGGCGGGCAGGACCGCGAAGACGAGGGCGAGAATCGGCAGCACGGGCACGGCGAGACGGGTCCTCATGACCTTCCGTCCTCCTGCTAGCGCACCAGCGTGACGAGCTTGCGGAGCATGTCGTCCGCCGCCCGCACCGCGCGGGAGTTCAGCTCGTAGGCCCGCTGGGCGCTGATCATCTCCACCAGCTCGGCGACGATGTTGACGTTCGACGTCTCGAGGAAACCCTGGCTGATCTCCCCGAGGCCGTCCTGGCCCGGGGTGCCGAGGATCGGGTCGCCGCTCGCCTGGGTCGCGACGAACAGGTTGTTGCCGACGCTCTGCAGCCCGGCGGGATTGATGAAACTGGCCAGCTCGATGTTCCCCACCTGGCTGACCGTCTCGTCGGCGAGCCGCACGGTGACCGTGCCGTCTCGCCCGATGGTGATCGCCTTGGCGTCCTGGGGGATGGTGATCGGCGGGTCGAGCTGGTAGCCGAGGGCGTTGACCACGTTGCCGTTCTCGTCGACGGTGAACGAGCCGTCGCGGGTGAAGGCGTTGGTGCCGTCGGGACGGATCACCTTGAAGAACCCCTGCCCCTCGATCACCAGGTCGAGGGGATTCTCCGTCGGCTTGAAGTCCCCCTGCTGGAACAGCCGCTTGATCGCCGCCGTGCGGGTCCCGAGGCCGATCTGGATGCCCGAGGGGAGGTTCGTCGAGGCGCTCGACGCGGTGCCCGGGGCGTTGACCGTCTGGTAGAGCAGGTCCTGGAACTCGGCGCGGCTGCGCTTGAACCCGGTCGTGTTGACGTTGGCCAGGTTGTTGGCGATGACGTCCATGTTGAGCTGCTGGGCCGCCATCCCCGTCGCGGCCGTCCAGAGCGAGCGTTCCATCCGCTACCTCCTCCTCGTCACGGGCGCGCTCAGCGCACCACGTCTCCCAGCTTCACCGCCTCGCTGGCCACCACGTTCGCCGCCACGTGCACCACCCGCTCCTGGAGCTCGAACAGGCGCTGGACGCCGATCATCCGCACCAGCTCCTCGGTGGCCGACACGCCGCTCTGCTCGAGGAACCCCTGCCGGATCCGGACCCGTTCCGGCGGCAGCGGGGTCACCCCGGCCGTCGGCTGCCAGAGGGAGTTCCCCTCCCGGCGGAGGGTCCCCGGGGGCGCGGTGACGAGTCCCAGGATGGCCACCTGCTCCCCGTCGACGCTGACCGTCCCGTCCTGGGCCACCTCGACCTGCCGGGAGCCGGCGGGCACGACCACCGGGTTCCCCAGCTCGTCGAGGAGCGGGTGCCCGTCGGGCGTCACCAGCCGGCCCTCCGCGTCGAGCTGGAGGCTCCCGGCCCGGGTCAGGCGTTCCCCGGCCGGCGTCCCTACCCGGAACCAGCCCTCCCCCTCGATGGCGAGGTCGAGGGGATTGCCCGTGCTCTTCAGGGGGCCGGGGCGCATCGCGTCCCAGGTGCCGCGCACGTCCACCTCCACCGGGGAGGCGGGGGTCCCCGCGGACGCACGGGCGACCGCCCGGCCCAGGTAGCTGGCGAACAGGGGACGTTCCGGACGGTAGGCGGGGGTCGTGACGTTGGCGAGGTTGCTCGCCGTCACGTCCAGCGCCTTCTCCCCGGCAACCAGCCCGG
>JAMOQA010000250.1 GCA_027064265.1 Acidobacteriota bacterium | reverse complement strand
CCGATCGCCGGCGACCTGGTCACCAACGACATCTCGATCGGCCTCCGCACGCCGGTTCCCGACGCGGAGAACGTCAAGCGCACCTGGGGCAGCGCCCTGCCGCCGGAGGACGAGGACGACGACGTCACCATCGAGGTACCCGGCGTCGGCGACGGGAAGACGAAGCTGGTCGGCCGATCGCTGCTGACCCAGATCATCTCCCCGCGGGTGGAGGAGATCTTCGAACTCGTCCGTGCGCGCCTCGACCAGGCCGGCATCGCCACCCGAGCCCGCGCCGGCGCCGTCCTCGTCGGAGGGACGGCCAACCTCGACGGCATCGTCGAGAAGGCGGAGGAGATCCTCGGGATGCCGGTCCGGGTCGGCCTGCCCACGGGGTTCGGGGGACTGGTGGACGACATTCGCCTGCCGAGCTTCGCGACGCCGGTGGGCCTCGCCCGGTGGGAACTGGTCGAGGGACGGCGGCACCGGGTGCAGGAACTGCGCGGCAGGAAACGCAACAGGTTGTTCGGCGGATGGCTCCGGTCGGTTTCCGGCTGGATGGGTGAGCTGTTCTGAGCGGGATCGCCCCGCGACGAGACGAGGGAGGAGCAGGGAGATGGCGGAGACGACGAAGAGGGGCGTCCGGTTCACCCTGGACGACATCGAAGAGGCCCCGGCGACGATTCCCTTCCCCGGCACGGGAACGGCGGTCCTCGAGGAGCCGCGGCCGATTCCCGGTCCGACGCCCGGGGCGGTGATCAAGGTGGTCGGCGTCGGGGGCGGCGGAGGCAACGCGATCAACCGGATGATCGAGGCCGGTGTCCAGGGAGTCGAGTTCATCGCGGTCAATACCGACGCCCAGGCCCTGGCCCGCAACCTGGCGCCGACGAGGATCCAGATCGGCGAGAAGCTGACCCGCGGTCTCGGCGCGGGCGCGCGCCCGGAGATCGGCCGGGAGGCGGCCCTCGAGGACACCGAGGTCCTGCTGGAGAAGCTCGCCGGGGCGGACATGGTCTTCGTCACCACCGGCCTCGGGGGCGGTACCGGAACCGGGGCATCCCCGGTGATCGCCGGCCTCGCCGCCGAGCTCGAGGCCCTCGTCGTCGCGGTCGTCACCAAGCCGTTCGCCTTCGAGGGGCGCCGGCGGCGCCAGCAGGCCGAGGAAGGGCTCGCCGAGCTGAAGAAGGCGGTCGACACCGTCATCACGATCCCCAACGACAAGCTGCTGGCCACCGTCGACCAGGAGACGACGATGCAGGCGGCCTTCTCCCTCGCCGACGACGTGCTCCGCCAGGCGGTCCAGGGGATCTCCGACCTGATCCTCGAGACCGGCGTCATCAACCGCGACTTCGCCGACGTGCGGACGGTGATGAAGGGGATGGGCATGGCCCTCATGGGCACCGGGATCGCCGAGGGGGAAAACCGCGCCGTCGCCGCGGCACAGCAGGCGATCAGCTCCCCCCTCCTCGAGGACACGTCGATCGAGGGAGCGCGCGGCGTGATCCTCTGCATCACCGGCGGAGACGACCTGCGCCTGCTCGAGGTCAACGAGGCGGCCTCGATCATCCACGAAGCGGCGGACCCGGACGCGATGATCCTGTTCGGTTACGTCCAGCGACCGGAGATGACCGGGAAGGTCAAGGTCACGGTGATCGCGACGGGCTTCGAGAGCCACGGGGCGGGCGCCCGGTCCCGCGCCGGCGCCGAGGAACCCGCCCGCGTGGCGGGCCCGGAGACCCGTCCCGCCGCGGAATCCACCCCCGCGGACGAACCGCCACCGCCCGTGATCCAGGCGCCCCGGCAGGTCGACCTGCGCGAGCTCCCGTTCCTCGACGACGGCGCAGGTCCCCATCTCGACCTGCTCGACCGGGACGACTACGAGATCCCCGCCTACATGCGGCGAATGCAGGACTGATCCCGCGGAGATCCCCCGCTCCCCCGAGGGGGAGGGGGGTCCCGAGGGGGGAAGGACCGGACGTGCGAATCACCCACCTCACCCCAACCAGCCCGTGCGGCGCAGTCCGCGCCGCCATCCCTCCCTTCCCCGGGGAGGGTTCCGTGCCACCCCACTTCCCCCGGCACGCCGTCCTTCCCCCCGCATTTTCTCCTTCCTTCCTCCTTTTCCCCTTCCCGGGAGGAACCGGCTGACCCCCCCATGCAGCGACTCACCCCTCCCGGGGCGAAGGGGCCGGCGGACCGCCGGCCCCTTCGTTCGCCGCGTGCTCGCCCACCGAAGGCGGCGAAAAACCGGGAGAAGACCGCCGGTTTCGTTCCGCTTTTTTCTCCCGGGAGACGGGTCTCCGCGGTACATTGACGAGCGGCCCGAGGGAGATTCCTGCCCGGAGAAGGGGAAACGACCGCGGAAGGGCACGGGAGGGAACGGGCAGGAAACACCGGGCCGGGTCGCGAGGTCCAGGTCCGGCCCGGCCGGCGCCGCCGGCCGGGGAAAGGGTCGTGCCGGGCCGCCGCATCCCGGGGGGAGAGAGGAACCGACGCCGCGGGAACGTACCCGCGCCGGGACGAGAGGAGGTCGTGCCGTCATGAGATCCATCCGCCTGGTCGTGCTCCTGCTGCTCGTCGCCCTGCCGACGGGCGCCTTCGCCGTGTTCCGCGGAGCTCCCCCCGAGGACGTGCAGCGCACCGTCCGCGAGGCCGTCGTGCAGCAGGTCCTCGGCGGCCGCACCGAGCACGTGCGCGTCGTGATGACCCCCCGGCCGTTCCCGCAGGACGGCGACTTCCGCCTGGAGTGGTCCGGCGGCCCGGTCGA
>JAMOQA010000249.1 GCA_027064265.1 Acidobacteriota bacterium | reverse complement strand
TCCCCTTCTTCCTTCCCCTTTTCCTTCCCCCTCGTCCGCCGCCTGCCCCCCGGCCATGCTGCGACCGGGTCGCAGGCAGCGTCGTTATCGGACCGCTGGCGCAAGGCCGTGTCGTTATGTGGCCCGTGGCGCAAGGAAAAGCGGTTATGTGGCTGAATCTGCAAGGTGATCCGGCGTCTGGAGCCGGTTTCCTTGCGCCAGGGGCCACTTGCTTCATCGACCTTGCACCAGCGGCTACATGAGCCCCACTTCCGGCGTTTCTTCACCAACATGCCCGTTTCCGCCACGGCCCCCGTGACCCGTCTCCCTTTCTCCACCCCGCTCTTCTCCCCGCCCCGACCGCCTCCCGCCCCCGTCACCGGCGGGCCGGGCCCCGGCGCGCCGCACGGCCGGGCAAGCCCGCGCCTCCGGCGTACCTTTCCGGGCGAGACCGGGGCCCGCCCCCCGGGGGAGATCTGCCATGTCCCGCCGCCCGTCCGCCTCGACCCGCTCCGTCCCACGATCCCGGCGTTGTCCGTGCCCGGGTCACCGCTCCGGCAGGGGACTCGTCCTCGCCGTCCTCCTCGCCTGCTCGTTCCCCCTGGCGGCCACCCTCCCGGCCCTCGCCGACCACGTCGTCTCGGGAACGGTCACCTCCGAGGAAACCGGCCAGCCCCTCGAGGGGATCACCGTGGGGCTCACCCGGGTCGACTCCTGCGCGGGTCTCGCGCCCGAGCAGAAGATCCCGGTGGAGGCGACCGGCATCACCGACGAGAACGGCGTCTACCGGCTCTTCATCGACGAGACCGCCCCGGGCATCGACCGGCTCTACGTCTTCACCACCCACGAGACGGTCTTCAACGAGGTCTGGCCGGCGACCGACACCCACGCGATGGTCCCGTGGAAGGCGGACGTCGACGACCCGAACGTGCAGACGGTCGACGCGAGCGGCGGCGACGTCGAAAACGTCGACTTCCAGGTCGCTTCCTCGAAGCGCACCGAGTACGTGCTGATGCGGGACGGGGTCACCCACCTCGGGACCGACATCTGGCTTCCGTCGCGGATCCCCGGCATGTCCTGGGACACGCTCCTGCAACGCACGCCGTACGGGCGCGAACCTCCGCCCAGGGACTTCATCGCGGCGGACTACGCGGTCGTCTTCAACTCGACCCGCGGCCGGGAAGACTCGGAGGGGGAGGACGGGGTCTTCGACGACGACGGGTGGCTCGAGCACCAGGACGGCTACGACACCGTCGAGTGGATCGCCGAGCAGCCCTGGTCGACCGGGAAGATCTGCACCTTCGGCGGGTCGGCGAACGGGATCACGCAGTACCTGGTCGCCGGCGCGGCGCCGCCGCACCTGGTCTGCTGCGTCGCCGAGATCGCGACGGCGAACTTCTACCACCACATGAACTACCCGGGTGGCGAGTTCCGCAAGCACATGATCGAGACCTGGCTCGACGGGCAGGGCTCCACCCACAAGCTGGACGAGATCTGGGCCCACCCCGACGAGGACGAGTACTGGGACGAGCGGAACCTGATGAACCGGCTCGACCACGTGGTCGTGCCGATCCTCCACGTCGGCGGCTGGTACGACATCTTCAGCCAGGGGACCCTCGACTTCTTCCACCACCTGCAGAACGAGGGCGGGGAGGGAGCCCGTTTCAACCAGAAGCTGGTGATCGGCCCCTGGATCCACGGCTGGTACGCGAGCCCCTGGCAGGGGGAGCTCCAGTACCCCTGGAACAGCGTCTTCTCGGACTACTGGGACCTGGTGATGCGCTGGTACGCCTTCTGGCTTCGCGGCGAGGACAACGGCGTGATGGACGAGCCGCCCGCCCGCTACTACGTGATGGGCCCGGGCATGCCCGAGGCCGCCTCGGCCCCGGGCAACGTGTGGCGCCTCGCTCCAGACTGGCCGCCCCCGGCGACCGAGCGAGCGTACTACCTGCACCCCGGCGGGCTGCTCTCGACCGAGCCGCCGCCCGCGGGCGGGGCGTTTGCCGAGATCGTCTCGGACCCGGCGGACCCCGTGCCGACCCGGGGCGGCTCGAACCTCTACGACGACATCGGCATGGGGCCGATGGACCAGCGCCCGGTGGACGACCGGGCCGACGTGCTGACCTGGGAGACGCCGGCCCTCGCCGCGCCCCTCGAGATCTCCGGGCCCGTGCGCCTCGAGCTCTGGGCGTCCTCGGACCGGACCGACACCGACTGGGTGGTCAAGCTCGAGGACGTCTACCCGGACGGGCGGGCGATGCTGGTGACCGACCTCGTCCTGATGGCCCGGCACCGGGTGAGCTTCCGGCAGGAGGACCTGCCGACGCCCGGCGAGATCTACCACTTCACGGTGAACCTCTGGGACACGTCGATCACGCTGCCGGCGGGCCACAAGCTGCGGGTCGCGGTGGCGTCGTCGAACTGGCCCCGCTTTCGAATGAACCCCCAGACCGGCGAGCCGTTCCACCAGGAGACCGGCCAGGAGGTCGCGACCAACCGCGTCTACCAGGACGCCGACCACCCGACGCGCCTCGTCGTCTCCGTCGTCGATCCCGCCGCCGTCACCGGCTGCCGCCCGGAGGCGTACGTGACCGGGCTCGCGGTGGAGAAGCTCGCGGGTGGGGAGCGCATCCGCCTGACCTGGGCCCCGGTGGAGGACGACTGCCACCGCCGCTACCGGGTCTACGCCGGGAACCGCGCCCCCTGGCCCTGGATCGTCCGCAACCGGGTCGGCGCGACCGAGGAGACCTCCTTCGAGACCGACCGCGACGC
>JAMOQA010000248.1 GCA_027064265.1 Acidobacteriota bacterium | reverse complement strand
CCACCGGTTCACGGCAGCGGACGCCCGGCGGATCCGCGAGGCCGCCGCGGCGGGAGACCTTTCCGTGATCACCACCGAGAAGGACGCCCTGCGCTGGCCCCCGGACGCCCCGGCCCCCCTCGTCCTCGAGGTGCGGATCCACCTCGGGGCCGGGGAGGAGCTGCTCCGGCGGGTGCTGCCGCTCCTCGAGGAGGGCCGACCGCGGTGAGCGGCAAGCCGGTTCCCTTCTGGCGACGGCTCGAGGCGGGAGCGCTCCTCCCGCTGGCGGCGGGGCTCCGCCGGCTTCCCCCGCCGGCCCGGGTGGCCGTCGGCGAGCGTCTCGGCCTGCTCGGCCATGCCATCGATCGGCGGCACCGGGAGCTCGCCCGGGAGAACGTCCGGCGCGGGCTCGGGGTCGACGAGGCCCGGGCGGCGGAGATCGTGCGGGGCGTCTTCCGGCACTTCGGGCGGGTTGCCGCGGAGGTCCTCTCCCTGCCGGCATACGCCCGTCCCGGCGCGGAACGGCTGTTCGAGATCGAGGGGTTCGAGCACCTCGAGACCGCCTGGGCCCGGGGCCGCGGCGTCCTGGTCTTCTCGGCCCACTACGGCAACTGGGAGCTGGTCGCCTTCCGGCAGGGTCTCGCCGGCTTCCCGATGGACTTCATCGCCCGTCCGCTGGACAATCCGTGGCTGGAACGGGCCTTCGCCCGGTGGCGCGAGGTCTCCGGCAACCGGGTGCTCGGCAAGCACGGGGCCCTGCGCAAGGCGCTCCGGACGCTGCGCTCCGGGCGCGGGCTGGCGATCCTGGTCGACCAGAACCAGCGGGTCGAGCCCCGGGTCTTCGTCGAGTTCCTGGGAAGGCCCGCGGCGACGAGCCCGGTGCTCGGGGAGCTGGCCGTGCGGCTGGACGTGCCGGTCGTCCCGGTGACCGGGCGGCCGCTTCCGGGAGGGCGATACCGGGTGGTCTACGAGCCGCCCCTGGTTCCACCCCCCGGCGACCCGCGGGAGGCGTCCCGGGCACTGACCGTGATGGCGACGCGGCGGATCGAGGCCTGGATCCGGGAGGCGCCCGAGCTGTGGCTCTGGCTCCACGACCGCTGGAAGACCGGGCCGCGGGAGGGCGAGGAGGTGCTGCGGTGAGACCGGCGATCTTCTTCGACCGGGACGGCACCCTGTGCCGGGAGGTCGGGTACGTCAACCACCCGTCCCGTCTCGAGCTGGCGCCCGGTGCGCCCGGGGCCCTCCGCCGGGCCGCGGCCCTCGGCTTCGCCACGGTGGTGGTGACCAACCAGGCCGGCGCGGCCCGGGGCTACTTCCCCTGGCACGTGGTGGAGGAGACCCACGCCCGGCTCCGCCACCTCCTCGCCGAGGAGGGGGCCCGCCTCGACGGGATCTACGCCTGCCCCCACCACCCGGAGGTCGGCGGGCCCGGCTTTCGGAAGGTCTGCGACTGCCGGAAACCGGCCCCCGGCATGCTGCTCCGCGCCGCCCGCGAGCTGGACCTCGACATCTCCCGCAGCTTCATGGTCGGCGACTCGTTCCGCGACGTGGGAGCGGGCCGGAATGCGGGGGTGCGGGGCACGGTCCTGCTGCGAACCGGTTACGGGCGCGGGGAGCTGCTCTGGAAGGGGCCGCACCAGGAGCACTGGCCCGACCACGTGGCCGACGACCTGGCGGGCGCCCTCGACTGGATCGAGGCGCGGGCCCGGGAGGACGACCGATGAGCCGCGGACCGGCACGTCCCTTCGCCCCGCCCCCCCTCGCCCGGTCCCTCGCGATCCTCGAGGCCCTCGGCGGGGTGCGGGTGACGGTGGTCGGGGACGCGGTGCTCGACCTGTTCGAGATCGGCGAGATCGCCCGGGTCAGCCGGGAGGCGCCGGTGCTGATCCTCGAGCACCGGGAGACCGTGCTGGCGCCGGGGGGAGCGGCCAACACCGCCGCCAACCTGGCCGCCCTCGGGGTGCGCTGCACCCTCGTCGGGCGCACCGGCGACGACGAGCATGGCCGGATGCTCCGGGACCTCCTGGGGAGACGGGGCGTCGACGTCGCGCACCTGGTGCCGGAGGCGGGCTGGCCGACGCCGGCGAAGACGCGGATCCTCGCGGGCAGTCCCCACACGGCCAAGCAGCAGGTGGTGCGGATCGACCGGGGCCGCCGCGACACCCCCCCGCGGGCCGGCGTCCTCCGGAAGGTGGAGACCGCCGCCCGGCGTGCCCGGCGACGCGGGGACGGCATCGTCCTCGCCGACTACGGGTACGGTCTCGTGACCCCCTCCCTGGTGCCCGCCCTGGGCCCGGGGGCGGGCCCGGTCACCCTGGACAGCCGGTTCCAGCTGGGAGCGTTCCGGGGAATCGACGCGGCGACGCCGAACCTGGAGGAACTCGAGCGGGCCGCCGGCCGCCGCCTCGAGGACGACGACGTCTCCGGCATCGCCGCCGCGGGGCGGGACCTCCGCCGGCGCCTTGCCGCCGCCGCCCTCCTGGTCACCCGGGGCAGCCGGGGGATGACCCTCGTCGAGAAGGGCCGGCCACCGGTCCACGTGCCGGTCTTCGGCTCGGACGAGATCGCCGACGTCACCGGCGCCGGCGACACCGTGATCGCCACGTTCACCGCCGCGCGCACTGCCGGGGCCTCGTGGCTCGAGGCGGCCTGGCTGGCGGACGTGGCCGGGGGACTGGTGGTGATGAAGCGGGGAACGGCGACGGTCACCCGGGAGGAGATCGCCGCCGCCCTCGAGGAGTTCCACCGGGAGGAGGGGCTGCCGTGACCCGGCTCCCGGAGGAGAAGATCCT
>JAMOQA010000247.1 GCA_027064265.1 Acidobacteriota bacterium | reverse complement strand
CCGGCGCTACGACTACCTGTACACCGACGAGGACCTGCGCGGCTGGGCCGAGCGCATCCGGCGAATCGCCGACGGCGCCGAGGAGGTCGCGGTCGTGGCCAACAACCACTTCCGCGCCCAGGCCCTCGCCGCCATCGTCCGCCTGCGACTCCTGCTCGGCGAACGGGACGTGCCGATCCCCGTGCCCCTCCTCGAGGTGGACCCGGGTCTCGCCGATCTTCCCGTCCGCCCGGTCCCTCCCTGACGACGACCCTCGACGACGCCGCGGACGCGGGTCGCTCAGTCGAGGGCGCCGAGGGCGCGGAGCTGGCGCTCGGCGCGCCCGGCCCAGCCCCGGTTGGCGAGGGGGCTCGCGGGGCTCGGGTGGAGGATGCCGCCGATCTCGACCGGCAGCCCCGCGAGGGCACGGCGGGCGCGGTCCTCGGCCCACCGGCCGACGCCGACGACCAGGCGGGGCCGGAGGAGTTCCACGGTCTCCCGGAGGGCGTCGTCGCACGCCTCGGCGAGGTCCTTCCTCGCCGCCGCCGGCAGGCGATCCACCGCCAGGTTGCGGCCGGACTCCTCGAGGAAGAGGAGCGGGCACCAGTTGACGACGAAGAATCGCCGGAAGAACTTCCCGGGCGACCCGAAGCGCTCCCGGGCCCAGCCCCACAGGCGGCTCCCGGAGACCTCGCGCCGCCGGCAGGCGAACCCCTCGACGGGGCGCTTCGGGTGCTCCCGGGGGGGCTTCCCCACTTTCCCGTCGATTCCCAGCCACTCCCGGACCATCACCACGTCCCCGAACGGCACCCCGGTCTGGGCCATGCCGAAGGGGCCGGGGTTCATGCCGAGCAGGAGGACCCCGGCGCCGAGTTCCCCGTACCGGGCCAGGTACTCCCGGTGCGGCCCCCGGGCGTAGACGAGGGGATCGTAGACGAACGCGACCGGCGGTCCGAAACGGAGATCCTCCACCCGGGCGGCGAGCCGGTCGGCGATGGCGGCGAGCCCGCCCGGCATCAGGACGACGAGGGCCCCGCGGGCGCCCCGTCGCCCCCCGCGGACGCCGGGACCGGGGAGAGGAGCAGGCCCTCGGTCTTCACCTTCGCCGCGAAGGGACCGGAGGGATACTCCTCGACGAGCTTCCGGGCCATCTCCCGGGCCTTCTCGGGATTGCCGACCTTCTCCCAGCCGTGGGCCAGGCGGTAGAGGGCCTCCTCGCGGCGCCGGGAGGCGGGGTACTTCTCGACCAGGCCCTCGAGCCGGCGGATCGCCCCCATCCAGTGCTCTCCCTTCCAGTAGAAGTTCGCGATGATCCACTCGTGCTCGGCGATCCGGTCCTGGCAGCGGAGGTACATCACCCGCGCGGGACCCACCCAGGGATCGTCCGGGGGAAGCTCCCGGATCATCCGCTCGAAGTGGCGCAGCGCCTTGAGGGAGAAGTCCTGGTCGTTCTCCGGGTCCTCGCCCTGCTCGAAGAGACAGACCCCGACCATGTACCGGGCGTACGACGCCTTCGGATGCAGCGGGTAGAAGCTGAGAAACTGCTCGTACCGGCTCTGGGCCTCGATGACGTTCACCGTGCCGCCCTGGTAGTAGTAGGCGTCCGCCAGGGCGAGCTTGATCTCCGGGTCCAGCTCCCGGCCCACCGGCGTCACCATGCCCGCGTCCCCGAGCACCTGGATCGCCTCGAGGAACCGCCGGCGGGCCAGGTACTCCTGGGCCTTGCGGTAGATCTCCTCGTTGTCCTCGAGGAGCTCCCGGTCCCGGTGGCAACCGGGCAGGAGGAACGAGAGCCCCGCGAGGAGCAGGAGGAGCAGGAAGCGAACACGTGGCGCTCTTCCGGTCATGGCGCGAGCCTCTCCATGAGCCAGGCGGGCATCCGGGCCAGCCGCCCGGTCTCCCGCCCGACGCAGGCGTGGACCGTGAAGCCCGCGGCGAGGACCTGGTCGGACCCCGGCCGGGCGATCTCGTAGTCGAAGCGGACACGCACGGGGGAAAGCGTCGTGCAGGTCGTCCGGACCTCGAGTTCCTCGTCGTAGGCGGCCGGCTGCCGGTAGGTCGCTCCCACCTCGATCACCGGGAAGAGCAGGCCGTGGGCATCCTCGAGTTCCCGGTACGGGATGCCGGCCGCCCGCATCAGCTCGGAACGCCCCACCTCGAACCACACGATGTAGCTCGCGTGGTGGACCACGTTCATCCGGTCCGTCTCGGCGTAACGGACCCGGACCGTCGCCACGTGCCGGTTCACCTGCCGGCCCCCCGCGCGAGCTCGGCGAGACCCCGGAGCGCCGCCACGGGGTCGTCCTGGCCGTAGACCGCGTTGCCCGCGACGAACCGGGTGGCCCCGGCCGCGACCAGCCGGCCGATCGTCCCCGGGCCGACACCACCGTCGACCTGGATCGCCACCGCGAGTCCCCGTTCGCGGATCCGCGCGGCCAGCCGGGCGACCTTGTCGACCGCCGGCTCCCAGAAGGCCTGGCCCGAGAACCCGGGGTTCACCGACATGACCAGCACCTGGTCCAGCTCCGGCAGGACCTCGTCCACCGCCCCGAGGGGCGTCGCGGGATTGATCGCCACGCCCGCGGCGAGGCCCCGGTCGCGGATCGCCTGGACCGCGCGCTGCAGGTGCGGCTCCGCCTCGGCATGGACGGTGATCCGGTCGGCGCCCGCGTCCGCGTAGGCGGCGATCCAGGCGCCCGGCCGCTCGATCATCAGGTGGCAGTCCAGGGGAAGGCGGGTCGCCCGACGCAGCGAACGGATCACCGGGGGCCCGATCGTCAGGTTGGGCACGAAGTG
>JAMOQA010000246.1 GCA_027064265.1 Acidobacteriota bacterium | reverse complement strand
CGCGTCACCGGATGCGGGCGCCCTCCCGGGCGCCCCTACAGGTTGCGCGTCTCGTGGGTTTCCGTGAAACGGGCGCGTCACCGGACGCGGGCGCCCTCCCGGGCGCCCCTACACGTTGCGCGTCTCGTGGGTTTCCGTGAAACGGGCGCGTCACCGGATGCGGGCGCCCTGCCGGGTGCCCCTACGGGTTGCGCGTCTCGTCGATTCCTGTAGGGGCGGCCGGAAGGCCGCCCGGTGTCGCGCGAAGCGCGACGAGGGGTCAGCGCGGGCAGGGGTGGGCGTTCCGGCGCATCGTCGCGTCGGATCGCTGGCCCAGGGGACTCTCCCCCATCCTGTCGGGGCCCTCGCCCACGCCGTCGTCCATCAGGTGGTACCCGGTGACGAGCCAGTAGAGCACCTGCCCGGGCGCGGGCACCGTGTCGTCCTCGACGTTCGCCGTCTCGAGGTCGCACGCCCGTCCCGCCCCGGGCACGGTCGCGGGGTCCTGGGTCGCCTCGCCGGTCTCGAGGTAGTGGGCCAGGTCGCCCCGGTAGACGTTCCACCGGTCGCGCCCCCCGGCGTCGGTCCACTCGAGGGTCGTCTTCCCGGCGAACCGCACGTCGATCCACTCGCGCCGCCGCCGCACCCGGAACGCCGCGCTGGTCGCCGACGCCGTCTCCGTGCCGACCGTCACCGTCACCCGCACGCGGCAGTCCTCGGAGACGCTCGCCGGCACCGTCCACTGGTAGAGCCCCGCGTTCGGGACGTCCTCGGCGACCGTCTCCCAGGGCCCCGTTTCCCCGTGGGCCGAGAACTCGATCCTCGCCGCCCCGGCATCACCGCCCCCCGGGATCGCCGTGGTCCACGCGATCCACCGGACCTGCCCCGCGAGCAGCACCCGGTTCGGTCCCGGGGCGACGACCCGCACCGCGAGCGCCTCCGGCGTCGAGGTCTCCCGGTAGAGATGGATCACGTTCTCCGGGTCGAAGATCCCGTGGGTCCGGGTCGCCATCAGCAGGATGTCGGGAAGACCGTTGTGGTCGACGTCGGACCAGGACGTCACCCGGGCCGCCCGGACGTGGCCGGTGTCCTCCGGCGTGTCCCACTCGGTCGCCAGCGTCCAGGTCGTGCCGCCGTCCCCGAGGAAGATCCGCACGTGGTGGTTCCCCAGCTCGACCAGGTCGACCCGCCCGTCCCCGTCCATGTCGGCCAGCTGGGTACGCTCGCAGGTCCCGGTCGCCGGGAGCGTCCCCGAGACGTCCTCCCAGTGGTCGTCCCGCCTCAGCCGGACCTCGGCGTTCCCGTCCCGGCAGAACGACACGTCGTCCCGGCCGTCGCCATCCACGTCCCCGATCCCGACGCCGTCGAGCTGCGGCTCCGGCAGGTCGAGATCCGAAGGAGCGAAGAAGCCGTCCCCGTCGCCCAGCCAGACCGTCCCGTCGCTCCGGGAGCCGACCAGGTCCGGGGCGCCGTCCCCGTCCACGTCGCCGAAGTAGACCATCGCCCGGTTGTACCCGCCGACGTACCCCCACGCCCGGGTCCAGGTGCCGTTCCCCGCGTTGAAGTAGACCTGCACGCCCCCCGACCCGCCGAAACCGAGGGCCCCGATGTCCAGGTCGCCGTCGGCGTCGACGTCGCCGAAGTCGGTGGCGAACATTCCCCAGTCCTCGCCGTTCGTCGCCAGGCCGTCGTCCCACGGGGTCCAGCTCTCGCCGGTCCCGTCGCCGAGGGCGACCTCGAGGAGCTGGTCCCCGAGGTCGACGCCGGAGTAGTTGTGGTGGATCCCGTAGCCGACGTCGACGAGGCCGTCGCCGTTCACGTCCCCGGCGGCGATCCCGCCGTAGCCGAGTTCGCCGAAGTGCCGGTGGGACCAGTGACAGGCACCGTCCCCGAGCCACACCAGGATCCCGTGCTCGTTCCCGGCCGTCGAGAAGCCGGGGTTCCCGTGGTCGCCCACCGAGACGATGTCGAGGAAGCCGTCGCCGTTCACGTCGGTGAACTCGAACTCGGTGTCTCCCTCGTCCATCCCGGGCTCCTCGAGCCCGTCGGATCCTTCCGCGTACGCGAGGGACCGCCCCCCGTCCGCCATGGCGGGGCGACCGAGCCCGCAACCGGCCACCCCCGCGAGCACCACCAGGAAAAGACGCACCGCACGCATGATAGGACCTCCGGTCCGGAAATGTACGCCGGCCCGGGACCCGGTGGCGCCCCTCTCCGCGGCCCTACCCGAGGCCCAGCTCGCGGGCGACGGCGGGGACGAGGTGGCGGCGGATCGCGTCGCGGACGGCGCGGTAGACGGCGAGCTGCTCCTCTTCGGTGCCGTTCGCGGCCCAGGGGTCCGGGAAGCCGACGTGGATCGTGCGGGCGGCGCCGGGGAACGCCGGGCAGAGCTCCCGGGCGTCGTCGCAGACGGTGACCGCCAGGTCCCAGGGCTCGTCCTCGTGGAGGGAGACATGTTCCGGGACGTGGTCCGAGATGTCGATGCCGACCTCGGCCATGACGCGGACGGCAAGGGGGCTCACCTCCCGGGCGGGATGGGTGCCGGCGGAAGCGACCTCCAGGCGGTCGCCCAGGAGGTGGCGGAGCCAGCCCTCCGCCATCTGGGAGCGGCAGGAGTTCCCCGTGCAGATCACCAGGACCCGGCGGCGCGCGCCTTTCATCCGTGGAATCCTACAGGGCGCCGTTCCGCGGCGCGAAGCGCCGCCACCATGGTCGCCCTGCGGGCGGCACGGGCGCGGCACGCTGCGCCCCTACGCCCGTTTTCCACCATTGCGCTCAACCCGTAGGGGTCCAGCGTGCTGGAC
>JAMOQA010000245.1 GCA_027064265.1 Acidobacteriota bacterium | reverse complement strand
GTCCGTGCCCGGGCGACCGGGAAGCCCCGTCCCGCGCCGGCCACGGCGAGGCAGCAGGAGCAGGGGCACCCGGGGCCCGGGCCCGCCAGGATGCGGGAAGGGGCGGCGGGCCACGCGCCGACCGCGGTGGCCGGCCCCCCCGCGGACTCCCCGCCGGGGCGCGGGGTCGTGGAACTGCGCCACCCCCTCTCGGAAGGCCTCGTCGAACTGCTGGTGGACGGTCGGCGGGCCGGCCTCGTCCGGGTCGGGCCCGGGACGCCCTTCCCGCCGGGGACGCCGGTGACCGTGGCGTTCTCGGTCGCGCCCGGCGAGCACCGTCTCCTGCTGCGGGTCCTCTCCGCGACCGCCCGGATCGAGCTGGAGCGGGCGTGGACCGAGCGCTGGGAGCCGGACGCGTTCCGCGCCCGGCGCTGGGAGGTCGCCGGCGGCCCGGGCCGCTGGGAGCTGGTGGCCGGCCCCTGACGCCCACGGGCCCCCGGGGGCTCTGGCACCGCCGGGGGGCGCGGTCCAGACTGGGGGCATGCGCGCCCAGCATCTCGTCGCCATCGTGCTCGCCTGTTTCCTTGCGCCGGTGCCCGCGGCCCGGGCGAAGGCGCCTCCTTCCGCCGGCGCCGAGGACCCGACCGCCCGGCGGTCCCGGGCGTTCCTCCTGTACGTCCGCGCCCGGGAGGCGGCGGCGGAGGGCCGCCAGGACGAGGCGCGCAGGCTCCTCGAGCGCGTGCTGGAGCTCGACGCGGACGCGGCGCCGGTGCACGCCGCCCTGGGCCGGACCTGCCTCGCTGCCGGGGACCTGGCGTGCGCCGAGGACGAGGCGAAGCGCGCGGTCGAACTCGACCCGGCGTGCGTCGACGGCCACAAGGTGCTGGCGGAGATCGAGCTCGGCCGCTGGCAGCGCACCCGCGACCGGGCGGCCCTGGACCGGGGTCTCGAGCACCTGGCGCGGGCCACCGACGCGAACCCCCTCGACACGGCGGCCTGGATCGCCCGGATCCGCATCCTCGCGGCGGACGGCCGGATGGAGGAAGCCGAGCGGGTGGCCCGGGAGGCGTCCTCGATTCCCGGTCTGGACGCGGCGGCCCCCTGGATGGCGCTCGCCCGCACCCTGCTCGCCCGGGGCCGGGTGGACGACGCGATCGCCCTCCTCGAGCGCTCCGGGTTGACCGGGCGGGCGGCGATCCCCGTTCTCGAGACCCTTGCCGACCTCAAGGGGAACCGGGGAGACCTGGCGGGCCAGGAAGAGATCCTGCTCCGCCTCCGGGAGCTGCGCCCGGAGGACCCGGAGCTCCTCCACCGGATCGGGCTGGTCCGCCTCGAGAGGGGCGATCACACCGGAGCCCTGGAGCCCCTGCGGAAGGCGCAGCAGCTCCGCCCCGGCGACCCGATGATCCGCCGTGACCTGGCCCGCGCGCTGGTGCGGCTGGGACGGGGGGACGAGGCGCTGCCCCTCCTCGAGGGCCTGCCCGCCGCCTACCGGTCGCGGCGCACCCTCCTCACCTGGGTCTTCGCGGCGGAACAGGCGGGGCGGTACGACCTCGCCGCGGAACGGCTGCGGGAGCTCGAGGAGAAGCTGGACGACGACGAGCGGGCCTCCTTCGGGCAGGCGCTCGCCCTCCAGCGGGCGCGGGACCTCCTCGAGGCGGGGCGCCCGGAGGAGGCTGCCGAGGCGATCCGGGATCTCCCGGACGATCCCGCCGTGGTCCGGTTGCGGGTGCGCATCCTCGAGGCCCTCGGGCGGGACGACGAGGCCGCACAGCTGCTCTCGCGGCTCCGGGAGAAGGACCCGCGGAACCCTGCCTGGCTCGCCCTCGAGACCATCCTCGCGGCGGATTCGAAGAAGGACGAGGGTGGCGCGGAGGGGGCGGTCGCCCGCGCGCTGGCCGCCGTTCGCGCGGCGGGGGACGAGGCCCCGGCCCTGGGCAGCCAGGTGGCCATGTGGCTCCTCGCCTGGGACCACGGGCCCCTCGCGGCCCGGTTCCTCGACGCCCTGGGCCTGCCGGCGAACCCCCCGGTGGAACTGCTCCGGGCGCGGGCGGCGGTCCTGATGAGCGTCGGGAGGACCGGCGAGGCGGAGGCCGCCTACCGGATGCTCCTCGAGCGGAGCCCGGACGACGACGCCGTGCTGAACGACCTCGGGTACCTCCTGGCGGACGAGGGGCGCGACCTCGACGAGGCCCTCGCGATGATCCGGCGGGCGGTGGAGTCGGAGCCGGAGAACCCGAACTACCTGGACTCCCTCGCCTGGGTCCTCCATCGCCTCGGCCGCTCCGGCGAGGCGCTGCCGCTGCTGCTCCGCGCGATCCGGAGCGGGGAGGGGGCCCCCGACGCCACCCTCCACGAGCACCTCGGCGACGTCTACCTGGCCCTCGGGCAGGTCGACCGGGCCCTCGCCGAGTGGCGGGCGGCCCTGGCCCTCGGGAGCGAGCGCCGGCAGGAGCTCGAGGAGAAGATCCGCAGGTGGGAGGAGCGGGAGGCGAAGCCCGCGTCCTCCCGGTGATCCCGTGATGGAACGGAACCGGCACGCCCGCGGCACGGCGTCGGCGCTCGTGGCCGCGTTCTTGCTGCTCCTGGTGACCGGCTGTGCCGGCGGTCCCGCTCCCCGCGGCGGCCCCGGTCCCGCGGGGGGACCCGCCTGCTGGGATCTTCGGTACCGGGTTCGTTTCGGGGACGCCCGGGAGCGCGCCACCGGGCGCCTGGTCGTCCGGGCCTGCCGGGACGGCCGGCTTCTCGCGGAGGTTCGCGGCCGGGTCGGGGCGCCGGTGCTGGTGGCGGCGGTCCGGGACGGCCGGG
>JAMOQA010000244.1 GCA_027064265.1 Acidobacteriota bacterium | reverse complement strand
CCTTGCAACAACCCCCGTTATCCCGCTCTCCGGCACCCGTTGCCCCGCACTCCTTACGACAACCCCGCTATCCCACGCCCTTCGTTCGCTGCTCAAGGAAGAGTCCCGGAGGTGCCTGGCGGTGTCCCTTCTCGGAGACCGAATCGCCCGCGGATCGGACCCCGCGCCACCATTGCGTCCGACTCCTCCTCGGTACCACGTCCAGGCCTCGCCCCCACCTTGATGCCGCACCGGCACCGCGTCCATACTCCACTCGCCCGCGCCCGGGAAGGGCGCGATGGAGGCGAGGGGGCATGGAGTTCGAGGGAATCGAGGTCCACCCGGACCTGCTCGAGGCGCGCATCGAGAACGTGAAGGCCCGCTTCCCGGGCTTCTCGGGCTTCGACAGCGAGGTCTGGGAACGCGAGGAGCGGCGGTACAAGGCGGAGCTGCGCGAGATCTTCCGCGAGCGGCTCGGGGATGCCGCCGAGCTCGCGCCCGAGGTCGTCGCCCGGCGCCTCCTCGAGGTGCTCAAGACGAGACTGCCGAGCACCGGGCAACGCCAGAACCTCGTCGGCTGGAGGTACGTGAGGGGGTACGAGTCGATCGTGGGAAACCCGGAACGGGCGAACCGGGTGGGCGACGCGGTGCGCCGCATGCTGGCGGAAGAGGGGGCCCTGGAAGACGCGGTCGCGGTGCTGTCGGCGACGCTGTTCGAGTACGCGTCCGACAGCGGCCTTGCGCGGAGCCTTCCGACGCTGGTCGCCATGCTCGTCGCACCCGAGCGCGAGATCCTCGTCCGCACCGACGACGTCAACGATGCGTCGCGGTTCCTCCTTGACCAGCCCCTGGTGCGGGAGGAGCGGCGTCCCCTGGACGTCGAGACCTACCGGCGGGTGAGGAGATTCGCCCGTTTCCTCCACGAGGAACTGGCCCGGCGCGGACTGGCCCCCCGCGACCTGGAGGACATCCAGGGATTCATTTGGGCTTCCCGGGACGTGCCCGTCGCCTGGATCTTCCAGGCGAGTCCGCGGGGGCCGATGGACGTGCCCCGGGCCCTCGCGGAAGGACTCCGTGTCATCTACTGGAGCGTTCCCCAGCACGCCGACAAGGTTCGCGAGGGCGACCCGGCGTTCATCTGGATGGCCGGTCCAGAAGGAGGTCTTCTCGCCACCGCACGGGTGGCCAGTGCACCGGGCCCCCGGGAGGAGATTCCCGCGGAGGCCCTCGAAGCGGAAGCTCCCTACTGGCGTGAAGATCATGCGAAGGGGAGCACGGAACGAAGGGCGGTGAGCGTCGTGCGCATCGAGATCGAGCGGGCGTTCCCGGGAGATCCTGTTCCGCGAAGCCAGTTGCTGCCCGATCCGGTCCTGCGGCACCTGGCGCTCTTCCGGAACCCGCAGGGAACCGTGTTCCCGGTTCCTCCGGCGGCGCGGAGGCGCCTCGAGGAGCTCGCGGCGACCAGGCAGGAGACGGCGGCGGCGGTCGCGGCCACCGGGACGATCGGCGAATCCGTGGTCACCTCGCCGCGGCCGACCTTCGCCGACATCCGCGAGGCGCTCGCCGAGGCGGGGCTCGTCTTCGGGGACGAGCAGGTCGCGACGTTCCTCCTGGCGCTCGAGGCGAAGCGATTCGTGATCCTCAGCGGGATCTCCGGGACCGGGAAGACCCGGCTCGCCCTCGAGGTGGCGAAGCTTCACTCGCCGCCGGGGACGAGGCGATGGGAAGTGATTCCCGTGCGGCCGGACTGGACCGACGGACGGCCGCTGCTCGGCTACCTGAACCCCCTCAGCGGGAGTTACGTGACCACACCGTTCCTGCGGCTGCTCCTCGCGGCTTTCCGGGAGGAGGTCGCGGCCATGGACGACAAGCGTGCGCCTGCGCCCTTCTTCGCGATCCTCGACGAGATGAACCTGGCCCGGGTCGAGCACTACTTCGCCGACGTCCTGTCGGCGATGGAATCGGGGGAACCGATCCCCCTCCACGACGACGAGAAGGTGGAGCGGGACCAGGGCATCCCGCGGGCGGTTGCGATGCCGCACAATCTCTTCGTCGTCGGCACGGTCAACGTCGACGAGACGACCTTCATGTTCAGCCCGAAAGTGCTCGACCGGGCGTTCACCCTGGAACTCGACGACGTGTTCCTCGAGGGCGGCCACCCGCCGTCGAACGAAGGATGGGATCTCCCCGGCTTCCGGGGTCTCTCGGGTCACTGGATGCCACCCTCGAGGGACGACTGGGAGGCCCTCGGGGAGATCGCGGACGGGGACCTCCTGCGGTTCGTCGTCGATCTCCATGGAGAACTCCGGCGTTTCCGGCGCCAGTTCGGGTACCGGGTGGCGAACGAGATCGCCCGCTTCGTGCTGCTCGCGTACCGTGCGGCCGAGCGGGACGTGGACGCGGCCTGGCAGGCCCTCGACATCGCGGTGCGGGCGAAGGTGCTCCCGAAGTTCCACGGCACCCGGGAGGAACTCGAGGACAGCCTTCTCGCGGTGGTGAAGATGGCCGGCCTCGGGGTGGCGGCCGGCGCCCTGGACGACGAGGAAGCGGGCGAGGAGCCGGAGACCGCACCCGCGCTTCCACGCACGTGGGAGAAAGGGCGCCGGATGCTCGATGACCTGCAGGCCCGGGGCTTTACGTCGTTCATCGAGTGAGTTCGGGCCGCCCGTGAACGCGAACGCCACGATCCGCGAGCGGGGCGAACCACCGGAGGCCGCGCGGCCGGTTCCCCGGGTGCTCGAGGCGGAGAAGCGCTGGCTGCTCGAAGGACCATGGGAAGTCCTGGAGCGGGTGACGTTCGAGCTGGGCAG
>JAMOQA010000243.1 GCA_027064265.1 Acidobacteriota bacterium | reverse complement strand
GGATGCCCAGCCCCTGGAGGACGTCTTCCTCGGTCAGCGGATGGGTCGGGTCGGCGAGGGACTCGAGGCGCCGCGCAGCGTCCGCGGCCTCTTCCCAGCGGCCGGCGCGGATCTCGAGGTCTCGCAGCTGGCGGACCGGGCCGATCGCCCCGCGGGGATTGCGCTCGATGATCTCGACCAGTTCCCGGCGAGCCTCGCCCACCCGGTCGGCCGCCAGGTAGTCGAGGACCAGCGCGTGCCCCGGTTCGTCCGAGCCCGGGTCGATCCGGCGTGCCCGCTCGTGGACCCGGGCCGCCTCGAGGGGGCGCCCGGCCCGCCGGAGGGCGTCGCCGAGGCGCATGTGGGCCCGGAAGTCGCCGGAGGCGCGGCCGACCGCTTCCCGGTAGGCGGCGATCGCTTCCTCGATGCGCCCCTCCCGCTCGGCCTGGGCGCCCGCCTCGAGGGCGCGCTGGACACTGCGGCCCCGGCGGCCGGAGACCAGGCCCTTCGCCCTGCGCAGGCCGCCGCGCCCGGCCCCGGTGAGGCGGAAGGCCAGCTCGACGACGATGCCGAGGACGAACGCGGCGAGCAGGGCTCCCCAGACCGGCACCGAGCGGGTGCCGATCCAGAGCCGTTCCTCCAGCAGCTCCGCGTTGGGCAGCAGCACGAAGACCGCCGCCGCCCCGAGGAGCAGGGAGAGGAGCACCACCAGGAAGGTCCGGATCTTCATCTCGCGGCGAGACTACGGTGCCGCCCGGACCGGGTCAAGACGTCCCCCGGGGACGCGTCCCGGATGCGGGAGCCCGGGCGGTCAGTGCCGGCCGTAGGGGTGGTTCTCGGCGGCGGCGAGGGCCCGGTAGAGCTGCTCCAGCAGGACGAGCAGGGCCAGGTCGTGGGGCAGGACCAGGGGGCCGAGGGAGAGCACCTCGTCGGCCGCCTCGAGGACGCTCTCGTCCAGGCCGTCGGGGCCGCCGACGACGAAGACGAGTTCGCCCCTTCCCCGCCAGTGCCCGAGGGCCCCCGGCCAGTTCTCGGTGGGCAGCGAGCGGCCGCCCCGGTCGAGGGCGACCAGGACGCCGGCCGCCGGCCGCCGGGCCAGCAGGTCCCGTGCCTCCCGCCGCTTCCGGTCCCCCGGCCGGCGGGAGCCGTCCTGGGGAACGGACTCGAGACGAAAGGGGGTCCGGCGGGCGATCCGGCCGGCGTAGTCGTGGACCAGCTCGCCCCAGGCGCCCCGGGGAGGACGCCCCACCGTGACGACGCGCATCGCTCTCATGGGAGAAGGGTACCGCGACGCGAGGTGCTATCGTTGCGGCACCATGCAGAGATTCCGACCGCCGCGCACGACCGTCCTCGCCTTCCTGGTCCTGGCCCTGCTCCTGCCGAGCCTCGCCCGGGCCGACCTCTCCGAGGGGACGACCGACGACTTCCTCCCGGCCCGCTACGCCCGGAAGTTCGCCCTCCACGAGCCGCTCTACTTCACGCTGGGATGGAGGGGCGGGACGACCGCCCGGTTCCAGTTGAGCTTCCGGTACCGGTTCTTCGGGGCGGACGACCCGTCGGACCGGGGTGACCTCCTCGCCGGGCACCTCTGGTTCGGGTACACCCAGACCAGCCTCTGGGACATCGCCGCCCAGTCCTCTCCCTTCCGCGACACGTCGTACCGGCCGAGCGTGTTCTGGCTGAAGCGGGACATCGGGGCCCCCTGGCTGGGGCTGCGGCAGGTGGGCCTCGCCGCCGGTTTCGAGCACGAGTCGAACGGCAGGGGCGGGGAGGATTCCCGCAGCCTCAACGTCTTCTTCGTGCGGCCGATTCTCGTGCTCGGGGAGACGCGCGGTTACACCTGGACGTTCTCCCCGAAGCTGTACACCTACCTCGGGGACCTCTCGGACAACCCGGACATCGCCGGGTACCGGGGGTACGCCGACCTGCTCCTCGAGGTGGAGAAGCCGGACAGCTGGGGGTTCGCGCTCCTCGGACGGAGGGGGACGACGGGACACCACGGCAGCGTCCAGCTCGACGTCAGCTACCCCCTCGACCGGCTCTTCGGCGGCGGGATCGACAGCTACGTGCACCTCCAGGTCTTCTGGGGGTGGGGGGAGAGCCTGCTCGACTACGACCGGAAGGGACCGACACAGGTACGCCTCGGCCTGATGCTCGTTCGCTGAGGGTCGCCCTCCGGGCGACACGGGCGCAGCACGCTGCGCCCCTACGCGTGTTCGAGACGCGTTCGTGTCGTTCTCCCGCGAAACGTGATCTCGTGGGGTCCAGCGTGCTGGATCCGTGCGGTGCGAAGCACCGCCATATTGGTCGCCCTCCGGGCGACACGGGCGCAGCACGCTGCGCCCCTACGGCTGAACGGGGTCAGCCCCTCGGGTCAGGGGGAGGGGATGTCGGCGGGATCGACGCGGGGCGCGTCGCCCCACAGGTGCTCGAGGTCGTAGTACTGGCGCGCACGCTCCGAGAAGACGTGGACGATGAAGTCCCCGTAATCGAGGAGGATCCAGTCCGCTTCCTTCTTGACCGTCTCGAGCACCTCGTCCGCCAGGGACTTCACCTGCCGATCCGACGTGCCGTGGCAGATCACGAACCAGTCGGTGAGGCTGGTGATCCCCCTGAGGTCCAGGATCACGAGGTCCTCCGCCTTCCGCGAGGCGAGGGTGCGAACGGCGGTGGCGAAGGCGCGGTCGGCGCGGCTGGTCATCCGTGGCGTCCCTCCGGCCCGGCCGGCAGGTAGAGGCCGCGGGCGAGGATGTAGCGCTGGACGGCAGGGTGGAGATCTTCGCGGGGAAGTTCTCCCCGGGCAAGCCGCTCGCGGATCCG
>JAMOQA010000242.1 GCA_027064265.1 Acidobacteriota bacterium | reverse complement strand
GGGCTGGCTGGCGGCCGGGCTCGATCCCGACAAGTCGATCCTCTTCGTCCAGTCGACGGTGCCCGAGCACGCCGAGCTGGCCTGGATCCTCAACACGGTGACCCCGATGGGCCTGCTCGAGCGGATGACCCAGTACAAGGACAAGTCGAAGACGCAGCCGGAGAACGTCAACGTCGGGCTCTTCGACTACCCGGTGCTGCAGGCCGCCGACATCACGATCTACAGGGCGGACGGCGTCCCGGTGGGCGAGGACCAGGTGCAGCACATCGAGTTCACCCGGGACATCGTCCAGAAGTTCAACAACCGCTACGGCGAGACGTTCCCGCTGCCCCGGGCGATCCTCTCGAAGGCGCCGCGGGTGATGGGCCTCGACGGCGAGCGGAAGATGTCGAAGTCGCTGGGCAACCACGTCGGGCTGAACGACGACGCCGAGACGATCTGGAAGAAGATCGCGCCGGCCAAGACCGACGTTCGCCGCAAGCGCCGCACGGACCCGGGCGTGCCCGAGGACTGCAACATGTACCGCTGGCACACGTTCTTCAGCACGCCCGAGGAACAGGCCTGGGCGGCGGAAGGATGCCGGACGGCGAAGATCGGTTGCCGGGAGTGCAAGCAGGTGCTCGCGCGCAACATCGACGCGGTGCTGGCGCCGATGCGGGAGCGCCGGGCGGAGCTCGAGGCACACCCGGGGCGGGTGCGGGAGATCCTGGCGGCCGGGACGGAGACGCTGCGGCCGATCGCCCGCGAGACGATGATGGAGGTCCGCGACCGGCTGGGCATCCCTTCCCGGGAGCGGTACGAGGGCCGCTGAGGCGGCGGGAGGCACGGGCATGGCAACCTTCCCACCGGTCGCCGAGCAGATCGAGCGGCTGAAGCGCGGCGTCGTCGACTTCGTCTCCGAGGAGGAGCTGGCGCGGAAGCTGGAACGCTCCCGGAAGGAGGGGAAGCCGCTCACGGTGAAGGTCGGCTTCGATCCCACCGCACCGGACATCCACCTGGGACACACCGTCCTGATGCGCAAGATGCGCGAGTTCCAGGACCTGGGGCACCGGGTGGTCTACGTGATCGGCGACTTCACCGCGGCGATCGGCGACCCGTCGGGACGGTCGAAGACCCGCCCGCCGCTCTCGCGGGAGCAGATCCTGGCGAACGCGGAGAGCTACACGCGGCAGGCGTTCCTCGTCCTGCGCGAGGATCGCACCGAGACCCGGTTCAACTCGGAGTGGCTGGGGAAGCTCGGCGCCGAGGGGATGATCCGCCTCGCGGGTCGCTACACCGTCGCCCGGATGCTGGAGCGCCGGGACTTCCGGGAGCGGTTCGAGAAGGGGATCCCGATCTCGATCCACGAGTTCCTCTACCCGCTGGCCCAGGCGTACGACTCGGTGGCCCTGGCGGCCGACGTGGAACTCGGCGGCACCGACCAGCTGTTCAACCTGAACGTCGGCCGGGACATCATGCCGGACTACGGCCTCGAGCCGCAGGTGATCATGACGCTGCCGCTCCTCGAGGGGACCGACGGCGTCGAGAAGATGTCCAAGTCCCTCGGGAACTACGTCGGGGTCACCGAGCCGCCGGAGGAGATCTACGGCAAGGTGATGTCGATCAGCGACGAGCTGATGTACCGCTGGTACGAGCTGCTGACCGACGAGGACGTCGCCGAGCTGAAGCGCCGGGTGGCCGAGGAGGGGGTGAACCCGCGGGACCAGAAGATGGCCCTCGCGCGGATCCTCGTCGCCCGGTTCCACGGCGAGGAGGCGGCGGCGCGCGCCGAGGAGCACTTCCGGCAGGTGTTCGCGCGCAAGGAGCTGCCGGACGAGATCCCCGAGGCGGTGCTTCCCGCGGGGGGCGAGCCGATCTGGCTGCCGCGGCTGCTGCAGGAGACGGGGCTCGCGAAGTCCCGGGGCGAGGCCCGCCGGCTGATCCGCGGCGGCGGCGTCCGTCTCGACGGGGAGCGGGTGGCGTCAGAGGACGCGGAACTGGCGCCGGAGGGGGAGCATCTCCTCCAGGTCGGGAAGCGGCGCTTCCTCCGGGTGATCTTCCGGGAGGGAGGCCGATGAAGGGAGCGATCCGGGTCTCCGGGATCCGCTTCCACGCCTTCCACGGGCTGACGCGGCTCGAGCGCCAGGTCGGCGTGCGGCACCGGGTGGACGTGGTCCTCGACCACGACATCTCGGCGCCGGCGGCGAGCGACCGGGTTGAGGACACCGTCGACTACCGGGCGGTCCACGACCTTGTCGTCAGGGTCGGCCGGGAGAACTCGTTCCACCTGATCGAGACCCTGGCCGTCCGGCTCGCCCGGGAGCTGCTCCGCGCGTTCCCGGTGCCCCGGGTCCGGGTCGTCGTCCACAAGGAGACGCCGGTCCTCGACGGGATGGTCGACGACGTGGCGGTCGAGGTCGAGATGGGCCGGGAGGAGCTCGCGGAATGATCCTGCGCCGGGACTATCGCTTCGAGGCGAGCCACCAGCTGCCGTGCCACGGGGGGCAGTGCCGGCGGATCCACGGCCACTCGTACCGGTTCCGGGTGACGATCGACGGGCCGGTCGACCCGGCGACCGGGATGGTGATCGACTTCGAGGAGCTGGACCGGCTGGTCGCCGAGCGCGTCCTGCCCCACCTCGACCACCGGCACCTGAACGAGCTGCTCGAGAACCCGACCGCGGAATGGATCGCTGCCTGGATCTGGCGGACCCTCGCCCCGCACCTGCCGGACCTCGCCGAGATCGAGGTCTGGGAGATGGAGGGGGCGTCGGTGGCGTACCGGGGCGAGCCCCTGCCCCCGGACGCCCCGGCGGGGGGCGCGCAATGAA
>JAMOQA010000241.1 GCA_027064265.1 Acidobacteriota bacterium | reverse complement strand
CGGGCGCACCCGGAGCCGCTCTCCCGCGACGATCCGGGTCGACCGCCCGAGCCCGTTCCAGCGCTGCAGGTCCCGCACGGTGACACCGAACCGGCGCGCGATCCGGGAGAGGGTGTCCCCCCGACGGACGACGGTCGTCCCGTCCGGGTCGAGGCGGGCGGGTCGCCGCGGCGGAGGCGGCGCCGGTCCCCGGGGGATCACCAGGACCTGTCCCGGGTGGAGCAGCGTCCGGCGACCCATGCGGTTCGCCTGCTGGATCGCCCGGACCGTCGTGCCGTGACGGCGGGCGATGCGCGAGAGGGTGTCGCCCCGGCGCACCCGGTACTCGATGCGGACGATCCGCTTCTCCGGCGGGATCTTCGCCAGGGCCTCGGCGAAGCCCCTCGCGTGACCCACCGGGACCTTGAGAGGAAAGTCCGGCCAGTGGGGTGGGGTCTGGTGGCGGCGGATCGCCGGGTTGAGACGGCGCAGCGTGGCCACGTCGGTCCGCGCGCAGCGGGCGAGGATCTCGAGGTCGGTCGGGGTCGGGACGGTGACCAGCTCGTACCGTTCCGGCGGCTCGGGAACCACGTCGCCGAACCCGAAGGAGGCGGGGTCCTTGGAAATCAGGGTGGCGGCCAGGATCGCCGGGACGTAGTTCCGGGTCTCCCGCCGGAGCAGGCGCCGCCGGGAGAGGACCCAGAAGTCCCTGCTGTGCGCCCGCCGGATCGCGCGCCGGACCCGGCCTTCCCCGGCGTTGTAGGCCGCGAGGGCCAGGTACCAGTCACCGAACTCGTCGTAGAGGTCCCGCAGGTAGGCGGCGGCGGCCCGGCAGGACTTCTCCGGGTCGGCCCGTTCGTCCACCCACCAGTCGACCACCAGGCCGTACCGCCGGGCGGTGGACGCGATGAACTGGAAGATCCCGCGGGCCCGGGCCCGGGAATACGCGGAAGTCTTGAAGCCGCTCTCCACGTGGGCCATGTAGACCAGGTCCCGGGGCACGCCTTCCTCGGCGAAGATCTCCCTGAACCGCTCGATCCAGCGGCCGGAGCGCCGCATGCTGCCGGCGAGGAAGGACCGCCAGGGACCCTGGTACTGCTCGATCCAGGCCAGCACCTGCCGGTTGCGAACGATCGGGTAGTCGGCCTCCACGCCCGCGGCCGCCTCGCCGACCTCCTCGACCCGGCCGGTGTCCAGGCTCGGCTCCGGGCCCTCGAGGATCTCCTGGCTCTCCTCGGAGACGCCCGCCCCGGTGCCGAGTTCCGCCAGGGCCTCCGCCTCGGCGAGAGAGCGGTCCCGCTCGATGCGCAGGGCCCGCAGGCGGCGGCTCATCTCCTCGTCCCTGGCGGCGAGCGGCGCGACGAGGTCGAAGACCCGCTTCCAGGTCGCCTCCGCCTCTTCCACCAGCCCGAGGCGGGCCTGTTCCCGCGCCTCGAGGACCAGCTCGATCGACCGGGCGATGACCCGTTCCCGCTCCTCGGGGGAGAGGGGCGCCGACGCGGTCGGAGCGGACGCGGCGGAACTGGCGGGAGGAGCTTCCGGGGATCCGGCCGGGGAGACGCGGGAAAGTCCCGCGCACCCGCCGGCGAGGAGGACCGGCAGGGCCAGGACCAGCAGCGAAACGAAGAACCGGGACCGGGTCCCGGGGGGCGGCGGCGGCATCAAGGAGAACGCTCCCGGAGCGGGGTCGCTCCTCTCCCCCGGGCGCGGCATGCCCGCCCGGGCCGTGGCGTCGCGCAATATAGGCGAGATCCTCCCGGATCGTCAACGTTCCCGGCCGCCCGGGCCCTGCCGCCGTTGACCTCCCCCGCGCCGCCCCGTACCCTCTAGCCGTCCCGGCCGGCGCCGCTTGCCGCGGCCTCCGGCGCGGGTTCCCGGCACTTCCCGGCAACGCCCGGACCGGCCGCCCGGCCCCCCCGCGGGGCGCCGCGCCGCCCTTCCCCGGCGAGGAGGATCTCCAGCGATGAAAGGCTCCCGCAACACCCCCCGCCCCGGACCGACCGCGGCGGTGGACAGCTCCCAGAAGGAAAAGCAGAAGGCCCTCGAGATGGCCGTCGGCCAGATCGAGCGCCAGTTCGGCAAGGGCGCGATCATGCGCCTCGGCTCGGACCGGCACCTGGACGTGCCGGCGATCCCCACCGGGTCCCTCTCCCTCGACTGGGCCCTCGGGATCGGCGGCGTGCCCCGGGGCCGCGTGGTCGAGATCTACGGCCCGGAGTCTTCGGGCAAGACCACCCTCGCCCTCACCGTCATCGCCCAGGCCCAGAAGGCCGGGGGAATGGCGGCCTTCATCGACGCCGAGCACGCCCTCGACCCGGACTACGCCCGCCGTCTCGGGGTCGACGTGGACAACCTGCTGGTCTCCCAGCCCGACAGCGGCGAGCAGGCCCTCGAGATCGCCGAGGTCCTCGTCCGGTCCGGGGCACTGGACGTCCTGGTCGTCGACTCGGTGGCGGCCCTGGTCCCGCGGGCCGAGCTGGAGGGCGAGATGGGCGACTCCCACGTCGGCCTCCAGGCCCGGCTGATGAGCCAGGCCCTGCGCAAGCTGACCGGCATCGTCGCCAAGTCCCGCACCTCGCTGATCTTCATCAACCAGCTGCGCGAGAAGGTGGGCGTGATGTTCGGCAACCCCGAGGTGACGACGGGCGGCCGGGCGCTCAAGTTTTACGCCTCCCAGCGGATCGACATCCGCCGCATCGGGGCGATCAAGGACGGCGACCAGGTGGTCGGGAACCGCACCAAAGTCAAGGTCGTCAAGAACAAGCTGGCGCCGCCCTTCCGCCAGGTGGAGTTCGACATCCTCTACAACCAGGGGATCTCCCGCGAGGGCGACCTGATCGACCTCGGCA
>JAMOQA010000240.1 GCA_027064265.1 Acidobacteriota bacterium | reverse complement strand
GTCGGCGGGTTCGACGCGGTCTTCCTCGGCGTCGGTGCCGGGCTGCCCCGGTTCATGGGGATCCCCGGCGAGAACCTGGTCGGGGTCTACTCGGCCAACGAGTTCCTCACCCGGGTCAACCTGATGAAGGCGTACCGCCCGGACGCCGAGACCCCGGTCCTGGACGTCGCCGGGAAGAACGTCGCCGTCTTCGGCGGCGGCAACACGGCGATGGACGCGGTCCGCACGGCGAAGCGCCTGGGGGCGAAGCGGGCCTCGATCATCTACCGCCGCTCCGAGGCGGAGATGCCGGCCCGGAACGAGGAGATCCACCACGCCAAGGAAGAGGGGATCGAGTTCCTCGTCCTGACCAACCCGGTCGAGTTCCTCGGGGACGAGAACGGCTGGCTGCGCGCCGCCCGGCTGCAGAAGATGGAGCTGGGCGAGCCGGACGACTCGGGCCGCCGTCGCCCGGTGCCGATCGAGGGCTCCGAGTACGTGATGGAGCTCGACATGGCGGTGATCGCCATCGGCAACGGCGCGAACCCGATGATCCGGAAGACGTCCCCCGCGATCGAGCACACGAAGTGGGGAACCATCGTCGCCGACCGGAAGACCGGCAGGACCACGATGAAGGGCGTGTTCGCCGGGGGCGACATCGTCACCGGGGGCGCCACGGTGATCCTGGCGGCGGGCGCCGGGCGCCGGGCCGCCCTCGCCATCGACGAGTACCTCCGCACCGGCAAGTGGGAGGATCTCGGGGAGGGACCGCCGGCGGACGCCTGACGGCGGCGAACGGGAACGAACGGGGGCCCCGGGGCGACGCCCCGGGGTCCTTGACCTCCCGGGGTTCGATCCCCGACGATTCCGCGACGCGCATCCCGCGCGAGGAGGACGGTTCCCGTGGAGCACGGCAGCGGCACCTCGAGCAAGGTCCTTCCTTCCAACGCCTTCCGCGAGCTGAAGCCCGGCGAGACGTACGTCCCGGTGGTCCCGGCGGACAAGGCGCCTCCCGAGGTCACCCCCTGGTCGGTGGGGCTCGGCCTGCTGATGGTGCTGGTCTTCACCTTCGCGGCCGCCTACATCGGCCTGATGACCGGCAACGTGATCGAGGCGGCGATCCCGATCTCGATCCTGGCGGTCTTCCTCGGGAACACGCTCCTGCCGCGGATCGGCGGCCGCCGCAGCACGATCCTCGAGAACGTCATCGTCCAGTCGATCGGCCAGGCAGCGGGGGTCGTCGTCGCCGGCGCCATCTTCACGATTCCCGCCCTCTACATCAACGACCTGCACCCGTCGTTCTGGCAGGTGTTCCTCTCCTGCATGCTGGGCGGTTTCCTCGGGGTCGTGCTGCTGATCCCGCTGCGCCGCTACTTCGTGCGGGACCTGCACGGCCAGCTTCCGTTCCCCGAGGCGACGGCGATCGCCAACGTCCTCGCGTCCGGGGAACGGACGAAGGGAGCGGGAGGGAAGATCCTGCTCTGGTCCTTCGGGATCGGTTTCCTCTACGACCTGGTCGCCGAGTTCGTGCACCTCTGGAACGGCGAGCTCGGTTCGAAGGTGCTGTTCGGGAAGTTCGGGAGGTTCCTCGCGGACCGCCGGATCGAGCTGAACCTGAACGCGACGGCGGTCTACTTCGGGCTCGGCTACATCATCGGGCCCCGCTACGCGGGCGTGATCGCGGCGGGCTCGGTCCTCTCGTTCCTCGTGATCATCCCGCTGGTCTACCTGGTGGGTCACGGGCTCCCGGTGCCCCTCGTCCCGCCGGAGACGACGGAGCTGATCCGGGACATGTCGGCCCGGCAGATCTTCACCCTCTACGTGCGGCCGATCGGCGTCGGGGCGATCGCCGTCTCGGGGCTGATCGGCATCGTCA
>JAMOQA010000239.1 GCA_027064265.1 Acidobacteriota bacterium | reverse complement strand
GCACGGTCGGCGCGAACAAGAACACGATCAAGATCATCGGCGAAGAGACCGACAACTGGGCCCAGGGCTACTTCGTCTACGACTCGAAGAAGGCCGGGGCGATGACGGTCTCCCACCTGCGGTTCGGCAAGAAGCCGATCCGCTCGACCTACCTGCTCGACCAGGCCGACTTCGTCGGTGTCCACCAGTGGGTGTTCGTCGAGAAGTTCGACGTGCTCGAGAAGGCGAAGGAGGGCGCGGTCTTCCTGCTGAACAGCCCGTTCGGGCCGGGCGAGGTCTGGGACCGGCTCCCGCGCGTCCACCAGGAGCGGATCCTCGAGAAGAAGCTGAAGTTCTACGTGATCGACGCCTACAGGGTGGCCCGCGAGGCGGGCATGGGCGGCCGGATCAACACGATCATGCAGACCTGCTTCTTCGCGATCTCGGGGGTCCTGCCGCGGGACGAGGCGATCGCGAAGATCAAGGAGGCGATCGAGAAGACCTACGGCAAGAAGGGCCGGGACGTCGTCGAGCAGAACTTCCGCGCGGTCGACGCCGCCCTCGACAACCTGCACGAGGTCCAGGTCCCCGGGAAGGTGACGTCGACGAAGGAGCTGCTGCCGCCGGTGCCGGCGGACGCGCCGGAGTTCGTGCGGAAGGTGACGGCGAAGATCCTCCAGATGAAGGGGGACGAGCTGCCGGTGTCGGCGATGCCGGTCGACGGCACCTTCCCCTCCGGCACGACGAAGTACGAGAAGCGGAACATCGCCCTCGAGATCCCCGTGTGGGACCCCGAGGTCTGCATCCAGTGCGGCAAGTGCGTGATCATCTGCCCGCACGCCGCGATCCGGCAGAAGGTCTACGATCCTTCCCACCTCGAGAAGGCGCCGGAGACGTTCCTCTCGACGGACTACCGCGGGAAGGAGTTCGCCGGGATGAAGTACACGATCCAGGTGGCGCCGGAGGACTGCACCGGCTGCTCCCTGTGCGTGCACTACTGCCCGGCGAAGAACCGCAAGGACCCGAAGCGGAAGGCGATCAACATGGAGCCGCAGATCCCGGTCCGGGAGCGGGAGATCGCCAACTACGACTTCTTCCTCTCCCTGCCGGAGGTCGATCGCAGCGCCGTCAAGGTGAACACGGTCAAGGGCTCCCAGTTCCTGCAGCCCCTCTTCGAGTACTCCGGCGCCTGCGCCGGCTGCGGCGAGACCCCGTACGTCAAGCTGCTCAGCCAGCTCTTCGGTGACCGGGCGGTGATCGCCAACGCCACCGGCTGCTCGTCGATCTACGGCGGCAACCTGCCGACCACCCCCTGGACCACCAACCACGAGGGGCGGGGCCCGGCCTGGTCGAACTCGCTCTTCGAGGACAACGCGGAGTTCGGCCTCGGCTTCCGCCTCACCCTGGACAAGCAGCGGGAGTTCGCCGCCGAGCTGCTGGTGCAGCTCGCCGCCGACCTGGGCGACGAGCTGGTCCGCGGCATCCTCGAGGCCGACCAGTCGACCGAGGCCGGGATCGCCGCGCAGCGCGAGCGGATCGCCGCCCTGCGGCAGAAGCTGGGCTCGATCGACAAGCCGGCGGCGAAGTGGCTCGACAGCGTCGCGGACGCCCTGGTCCGGCACAGCGTCTGGATCGTCGGCGGTGACGGCTGGGCCTACGACATCGGCTACGGCGGGCTGGACCACGTGATCGCCCAGGGGAGGGACGTCAACCTGCTCGTCCTCGACACCGAGGTCTACTCCAACACCGGTGGCCAGATGTCGAAGGCGACCCCCCTGGGGGCCGTCGCCAAGTTCGCCGCCGCCGGCCGGCCGCGTCCGAAGAAGGACCTCGGGATGATGGCGATGAGCTACGGCGACGTCTACGTCGCCCAGGTGGCGATGGGGGCGAACGACGCCCAGGCCGTCCGGGCCTTCGTCGAGGCCGAGGCCTGGCGGGGGCCCTCGCTGATCATCGCCTACTCTCCCTGCATCGCCCACGGGATCGACATGGGCCGGCAGACCGACAACCAGAAGCTGGCGGTCAAGTCGGGCCACTGGATCCTCTACCGCTACAACCCGGCCCTGCTCGCCGAGGGGAAGAACCCGCTCAAGCTGGACTCCGGCGCCCCGTCGATCCCGATGGAGGAGTACTTCCAGGCGGAGACCCGGTTCCGGATGCTGATGAAGTCCGACCCGGAGCGGGCGCGCGCCCTGATGCGGCAGGCGGAGGAGGACGCCCGGCGGCGGTGGGCGCTCTACAGCCACCTGGCGGCGCGCGAGATCGAGGCGCCGACCGCGGACTGAGTCCCGGGCGCCGGCCCCCGCGCCGGGGGCCGGCGCAGCGGGGGGCCGCCCGGGCCGCCGGGCCCCGGAGGATGCCATGGACCTCGCGACGACCTGGATGGGCCTCGCCCTTGCGAACCCCCTCGTCCCGTCCGCTTCCCCGCTCACCCGCGACGTCGACTCCCTGCGCAAGCTGGAGGACGCGGGGGCCGGGGCCGTCGTGCTCTACTCGCTCTTCGAGGAGCAGATCGAGCACGAGGCCCGGGAACTCGACCACTACCTGGAGTTCGGCGCCGAGAGCTACGCCGAGGCGGTCGACTACTTCCCGCGGCCGGCGGAGTACGTGCGGGGGCCGCGGGAGTACCTGGACTTCGTCCGGGCGGCAAAGGAGGCCCTCTCGATCCCGGTGGTCGCGAGCCTGAACGCCCGTGATCCCGGTGCCTGGACCGACTGGGCCGCGCGGATCGCGGAGGCCGGGGCCGACGCCCTCGAGTTGAACGTCTACTGGCTGCCCACCGACCTGGAGACGTCCTGCCGGGAGATCGAGGCGCGGTACGTCGAGGTGGTCTCCGAGGTCGCGGCCGCCATCGA
>JAMOQA010000238.1 GCA_027064265.1 Acidobacteriota bacterium | reverse complement strand
TCTCTACCTGAACGCCTTCTCCAACCAGGAGGCGACCTGGATGCGGGAGTCCGGGGAGTTCGCCCGGAACGTCCCCGACAAGCTCCGGGAGGAGGACTGGGGGTTCGTCCGGCTCGACCGGGTGTCCCGCCTGCCCGCGGACGACGCCGCCTCGACTCCGGCCACGCCCCTCGAGCACCGGTTCATCCGGCCGGACGACGGCAACCCGTTCGACACGTCCCTCGCCGAGGTGGTCCTCGACCGCCCCCTCGCGGCCGGCGAGACGCTGGTCCTCGAGATCGAGTTCTCCGGCAGGTTCCCGAAGATCATCGCCCGCACCGGCTGCAACGCCGGCTTCTGCCTCGGGGGGCAGTGGTACCCGAAGCCGGGCGTCTACGAGCTGCCCGGCACCCGGGGCGCCACCGCCGAGCGCTGGGTCGCCCACCAGTTCCACGGGCCGACCGAGTTCTACGCCGAGTTCGCCGACTACGACGTCACCCTCGACGTCCCGGCGGGCACCGTGGTCGCCGCCACGGGAGTGGAGGTCCCCGCGGAGGGCGAGGCCGGGGAGGGGCGCGAGCGTCATCGCTTCGTCCAGCGGGCGGTCCACGACTTCGCCTTCGTCGCCGGGCGAGGCCTCGCGGTCCTCGAGCGCGACCACCGCCCGCCGGGGCGCACCGCACCGGTCCGCCTCCGGTGCGTCTTCCCGGAGGGGCCGGCGAACCGGCGCCAGGCGAAACGGGCGCTCGACGCCGCGGCCGGGGCGATGGACGTGCTCGGCCGCGCGGTGGGGCCGTACCCGTACGACGTGCTGACCGTGGTCCTGCCGCCGTGGCAGGGGCGCTTCGCCGTCGGGATGGAGTACCCGACCTTCGTCACCGGCCTCGTCGCCGACCCGCTCCTCGACACCGGCCTCCTCGGGAAGATCCGCCTCCCCGAGATCACCGTCCTCCACGAGTTCGCCCACCAGTACTTCTACGGGATGGTCGCCACCTGCGAGCAGGAGGACGCCTTCCTCGACGAGGGGTTCACCCAGTACTGGGAAGGCCGGGCCACCCGCGAACTCTACGGGCGGGAGAGTTCCGGCGGCTTCCTCCTCGGGCGGCCGATCGACGTGCTGGACCGGGGCCGGATGCAGCTCGCGGGGAAGCTCGACGACATCCGCGACCCGGTGCTGCGCCGCCCCTCCTGGCTCTACTGGCCGGGAACCGGCAGCACCGAGGTCTACACCCGTACCCGCCTCCTCCTCGACACGATCGAGCGCCGCTTCGGCACGGACACCGTGAACGGGATCTTCCGGGAGTACTTCCGCCGGTGGCGGTTCCGCCACCCCGGGCCCGCGGACTTCCTCGCCGTCGCCCGGGAGGTCGGGGGCGAGGAGGTCGCCGCACTGGTCCTCGAGGAGTGGACCAGCCCGCGGGCCGCCGACTACCGGGTCGAGGACCTCGAGGTCGAGAGGTGGAACCCGCCCCGGGGGCGGGCGTTCCTCCCGGGGGAGGAAGACGTCCCGGCGGTCCTCGAGGGGAAGAAGGACGAGATGGAACGGGTCGCCGTCCTGCCCCCGGTCGCCGCGCGCTGGCTGGAGAAGGACGGGAACCTCCACGTCCGGATCAGCGACCCGGGGGTCGCGGAGCCGGACGGCACGGTCGTCCCGGGCGGCCGCCGCTGGGTCGCCGTTCCCCTCGACGTGGCCCGGGCCGGGGCCGCTCCGGCCACGGAAGGGCGGGACGGCGCGGACGACGATCCCCGGCCCTGGCGCAGCCGGGTGACGATCGTCGGCCCGGGTCGCCGCCACCTGCCGGTGCGGGTCCGCCTCGTCTTCGAGGACGGGGCGGTGTTCGAGGAGACGTGGGACGGGCGCGCCCCGTGGCGCGAGTACCTGGCGATCCGGCCGGCCCGGCTCGAGCGGGTCGAGATCGACCCGGCCGGCGAGCTGGCCCTGGACGCGGGCCCCTTCGGGAACGGCAGGATGCGCGAGCCGGCGGCGGCCCCGGTGCGCGACTGGCGGGCCTGGTTCGGGGCGCTGGCCGCCTGGCTGGCGGCGGGGGTGACCTCGTGGCTGTGAGCCTGCGGCGCCCGCTCCTCGCCGTGGCGAGCCTGCGGCTCGTCCTCGTGCTGCTCTCGGGCCTGCCGGCCTTCCTGGCCGCCCGGTCCCCCCTCTCCCGCGTCCTCGCCGACCCGTGGATCGCGGACGCCGGCACGCCGCTCCCGGTGATGCAGCTCGCCGGGGTGTTCTCCCGGGCCGGCGGCGCGGCGTTCGCCGGCATCGCCGTCGGCGCCGTCTTCCTGTTCCTGCTCCAGCAGGCCTTCGTCGCCGGGGCGATCGCGGCGCTCCTGCCCCCGGGCCCCTGGCGCACCCCGCCCCGGGGATGGCGGGGCATCCTGGCGGCGGGGACGCCCTGGGCCTGGGCGATGCTGCGGGTGACCCTGCTCTCCGCCGTGCTCGCGGCCGTCGGGCTCGTGGCGCTCCGGCTCGGCTTCGGCAGGGTGGTCGAGGCCGGGGACGCCCGCGGCTGGACCGCGATGACCCTCTACGGGGTGCTGGGCCCGCTGCGCGCCCTCCTCTCGCTCGGCTGGCTCTCCCTCGTCGGCGCTGGCGCCCTCCTCGCCCGGGCGATCGTCGTCCGCCGGGCGGACCCCCGGGTGCGCGCGGCCATCGTCCCCGCGCTGCGCGCCTGGCGCCGGGAACCGGTCCGAGCGGCGCTGCTCCCCGCCCTCGCCCTCGCTCTCGGGTTCGTCCTCGGCGGCGTGCCGGTGATCGCCTGGCGCCTCGCTCCCCCCGCGGGTCTTCCCGGACTGCTCGGCTGGCTGCTCCTCGCCCTCCTCGGCTTCGCCGTCCAGGCGGTCCTCTGGACGGC
>JAMOQA010000237.1 GCA_027064265.1 Acidobacteriota bacterium | reverse complement strand
GCTGATCGAGAACATCTTCGGGTGGCCCGGCCTCGGGCGGCTCTTCCTCCAGGCCGTGCTCGACCGGGACCTGCCGCTGGTGCTCGGGCTCACCCTGATGGCGGGGCTCCTCACCGTCCTCGGCAACCTGCTCGCCGACGTGCTGGCCGCCCTCGCCGATCCCCGCCTCCGGGCCGGGGCGGAGGACCGTCGATGAGGGGCCGGTCCGCCCTCCGGGCGGGAGCCGCCCTCCTCCTGCTGCTCGCCCTCGCCTGCCTCGCCGCGCCCGGCTCGCTCGATCCCCTCGCGATCGACACGGCGCGGATCCTGGAACCCCCCGGGCCGGGCCACCCTCTCGGGACCGACGGGCTCGGCCGGGACGTCCTCGCGAGGCTCCTCCACGGCGGGCGGCGCAGCCTGCTGGCCGGCGCGGTGGCCACCGCCGTCGCCCTCCTCGTCGGAGGGCTCCTCGGGGGGCTCGCCGGCACCCTTCCGGGCTGGCCGGACCGGGTCCTCTCGCGCCTCGCCGAGATCGTCTACGCCTTCCCGGCCCTGGTCGCCGCGATGGCGATCCTCGGCCTCGCCCGCCCCGGGGGCGGGACGATCGGCGGGGCCGCCATCGGGCTCCTGGTCGGTCTCCTCGCCTGGCCGGCCCTCTTCCGGTACGTCCGGGCCGAGGCCCGGCGGCTGCGGGAGGGAGACCGCCTGGCCGCGGCCCGGGCCGCGGGAGCGGGTCCCCTCCGGACCCTGCTCCTCCACGTGCTGCCCTCCGCGATCCTCCCCGCCCTGGTGCCGGCGGCGTTCCTCGCCGCCGGGGCGATCCTGGTCGAGGCCGGGCTCGGGTTCCTGGGCCTGGGAATCCACCCCCCCCACCCGTCCTGGGGGGGCCTGCTCCGGGAGGCGATGGAACACGTGGAGACCGCGTGGTGGCTGGTCCTCTTCCCCGGCGCCGCCCTCTTCCTCGTCGTGCTCGGCTGCCACCTGGTGGGAGAGGGCCTGCGGGCCCGGATCGGCGGAGAGGACATCCGCGCCTGACCGGGCACGCCCGGGCGGGTTCAGTCCTGCCCGGTCCGCCGGGGGCCGCCCCCCCGCAACCCCGCCGGGCGATACCCCTCGAGGTCGAGAGCGACCCGCTCCCATCCGAGTTCCCGGATCCGCCGGGCCACCCGGTCCCGCAGGGGTTCCGCCGCCAGTCGCGGGACGTCCCCCCGGGCGACCTCGATCCGGGCCAGGGTGCCGTGGTCCCGGACGCGCACCAGCCGGAACCCGAGTGCCCGCAGGAACTCCTCGGCCTCGGCGATCCGGGCCAGCCGGCCGGGCTGGATCGGGATCCCCCGGGCGACCCTGGACGAAAGGCAGGCGGAAGCCGGCCGATCCGGGTCCGGGACGCCGAGGAGGCGCGCCAGTTCCCGGACGTCCTCCTTGGTGAACCCCGCCTCCAGGAGCGGAGCGCGGAATCCCGCTTCTTCCAGGGCCCGCATCCCCGGCCGGTCCTCGGCGAGATCGTCGGCGATGGCCCCGTACACCGCGACCTCTCCTTCCCGGGCCGCCAGGGGGCGCAGGGTCTCGGCGAGGGAACGCCGGCACCAGTAGCAACGGTCCGCGTCGTTCGCCAGGTACCGGGGATCGTCGAACTCCCCCGCGGGAAGCTCCTCGAGGGGCACGCCGGCCCGGCGGGCAGCCTCCCGCGCGGCGCCCAGGTCGCCCGGAGGAAGGGATGGTCCGACGGCGATCGCCGCCCGCACCCGGCCCGGGCCGAGTTCCCGGGCCGCGGCGGCCAGGAGCACGGCCGAGTCGAGCCCCCCGGAGAGGGCGACGAGAACCCGGCCGAGATCCCGCAGGATCCCGGCAAGACGGGCCCGCCGCGTGCTGGAAGTCTCGTCCACGGGATCCTCCCGTCCGGGGCGCACCCTTCCCCGGCCGGGAGCAGGATAACTGGCTTCCGGGGCCGGTTCATCCGCCCTCCGGGGGCGGGTTGCGGCGCTCCGCGGACGTGCCGTCGCGGGGCCCGCGCAGCGCGAACCGCGAACCCCTTGCACAACCGGGACTTGGCGGGAACGCCCCCCGGAACCCCCCGGGTTTCCGGGGGTTTCCGGCTCGCCCGGGCCGGGAATTCCTGTTGACTCCCCCGGGGGGTCGTCGTAGCTTTCCGGCGCCCCGTCGCCTGCCCGACGGCCGGTTTCCCGTGCCCCGCGGAGGAGCCTGCCCCGGAACGGCGCACCGGATCCATCAACGGAGGTCGCTCGCTCCAGCGGGGAGCGGGCAGAGAGAAACGCAGCATCGTTCTCCTGGAGGAGGAGGTCATGCACGAACGGATCAACGCCCGGCGATGGCTCTTCGCCATCCTCGTCGCCGGGGTCCTGGTGGCAACTCCCCTCCTCGCCCTCGCCTCGGACACCCCGGTCCGGATCGCACCCGGCGGTGCGGCCGGACTGACGGCAGCCCTGGCAGGCGACGAGGAGGCCCAATCGCCTCCCACGTTCCAGCACGCCACCTATGCGCGGAGCGTGGCCTGGTGGCCCTACACGAAGGGCCCCTGGTACGGCATCACCCCGGGCGCGGAGCGCCGCGCCGACGACGTGATCGTCACGCCGGTCGGCCGGTTCCGGGTCGGGGAGAGCCTCGACATCCCGGCGGAGCTGACCGCCACCCTGGACAACCTGGCGAAGGGGCAGCGGCAGTACTTCGTCGTCCAGCTCAAGCGGGCGGCCCTCGACCAGCCCGACTGGCGGGAGTCGCTCACCTCGATGGGGGCGGAGATCGTCGCCTCGATCCCGGTGAACGCGCTGATCGTGCGGCTGGACTCCGCGGCCTACGACATGGTCTCCGGCTCCCCGCTGGTCCAGTTCATCGAGCCGTGG
>JAMOQA010000236.1 GCA_027064265.1 Acidobacteriota bacterium | reverse complement strand
CAACCGTTTCCCGACCCGTAGGGGCGCAGCGTGCTGCGCCCGTGCGCCGCGAAGCGGCGCCACCCACGGCGGCCCTCCGCCGCGGCGGCATGTCGAACCCTCCCGGCGACCACGGGTTGCACCGAAGGATCCGCCAGGCCGCGAGCAGGCTCCCCCGCACGAGCCCCCACTCCCCGATCGCCAGGTACGCGTACTCCGAGCAGCTCGGGTGGTAGCGGCAGCTCGCGGGGAGCGCGGGCGAGACGAACCGCTGGTAGCCGCGGACGAGAGCGAGGCCGGCCCGGGCGGGGAGCCCGGCGAGGATGCGGAAGAGGTCGACCGGCCGACGGGTCATGATCCTTCTTTCTTGTCCGGGCGCGGCGAGCGGGCGGGACGGGCGTCCCGGGCGAGTCGCCGGCGCAGCCGGTGGAGGGTCGCGAGGAAGTCCCGCTCGAGGTCGCGGTAGGAGCAGCCCTTCGAGGAGGGGCGGACGTTGACGACCAGGTCGAGGGAACCGATCCCGTGGCGGTGCCGCCGGAAGACCTCGCGCACGAGGCGGCGCTGGCGGTTGCGGACCACCGCGCGCCCGACCTTCTTCGTGGCGGTGACTCCGAGGCGGGCGTAGCCCCGGTCGGTGGGCAGGGCGAAGAGGACGATCAGCCGCCCGGGAACCCGCACGCCCTGGTCGTAGACGGTCCGGTACTCCCGCCGCTTGCGGAGCCGGACGTCCCGGGGAAAGGTGGCCCGGGGAGGGCCTTCCTTCCCCCCGCGGCGGTCCCTCAGACGGTCAGGCGCTTCCGGCCCTTCGCCCGCCGGCGCTTCAGCACCCGGCGACCGCCGGCCGACTTCATCCGGGCCCGGAAACCGTGCGTCTTCTTCCGCTTCCTGTTGTTCGGCTGGAACGTGCGCTTCATCGTGCAAGCCTCTCACCTCGACCCATGGGCCTCGCGGCCGCGAGGTCGAACCGGGACCCGCCGGCCTCCGCCGGGGCGGGGGTGCCGACGTTCCCGGGCTGGCTCTCGGCCCCGCCCTCGGCGACCGGGCGCACGGCACGCCCGTCCCGCCGTCCGCGGGGGACCAGACGGAAACGCCCAAGGGTAGGAGCACCCCGCCCCGCTGTCAAACCGGTCGGACCCGGGGACGGGGGGCATGCCGGGCCGGGAGGGGGTTCCCCCGGAAATGCTACGGATGCGGGGCGGGGTTGCCCCGAGAATGCGACAGCCCGGGTTCCCGGGGCGGTCCAGGAGGGTGGTTTCGCGGGAAAAACCCGCGGAAAGTGACGCATTTCCGGGGTGACCTTCCACGCGGTGTCGCACTTGCGGGGGGACCCCCCGTGCCAGGTGACGCATTTCCCGGGGGACCCCCTCCGCGGGCACGCCACGGGACCATCGTGCCCGCCGTGGCACGGGGCGTGCATTCCAACGGGTCCGGGCCCGCCCCGCGTGGCGCCGGCGAGGCGGGCCCGGGGAGGAGAGCGACCCGTGCCGACCCGGCGAGACTCGGCGTCCCCCGGGAGATCCGGGGGGGCGGCCACCCTGGAGCTCCCGGTGCACCACGCGAACCGGGAGGCGCTCGCCCGCCGCCACCCCGGGCTCCTGCGTCAACTTCTTGACGCGCCGGGCCCCGGGCCGGGCGTCGCGACGCCGACCGCGCTCGCCGCCGGCAGCGGATCCGGGGAAGGGCCGGCGTGGGGCACCGGGCCCGCCACCCGGCGGGCGACCGCCCCGCCCGGCGGCGACCCGTCCCTACCGCCCCTGCCCCCCGACCTCTCCGAGGCGGAGGAGATCCTGGTCTTCGGCTTCGGGGACGGGTCGCTGCCCGCGGCGGTGCTCGCCGACGCCGCCCCGGCCGCCCGGGTGACCGTCGCCGTCCTCGACCCGGGCCGGTGCCTCGCCGCCCTCGCCGCCCGGGACCTCGCGGCCCTCCTCGCGGATCCCCGGCTGCGCCTCGCCGCGGGGGGGCTCCGGGACCTGGCGGCGGCCCTGCCCCGCCGGCCCGGCGAGCGGTTCCGGGTGGTGGCGGACCCGGCCGCCCTCGGGGCCGCGCCGCCGGAGCTCGCCCCGATCGCGCAGATGGCCCGGGAGCTGGCCGCCGCCCAGCGCTCCCTCCTCGGCCAGCGGCGGGTCGTCCTCGCGAACGTCGCCGCCAACCTGCCGGCGATCGCCCGGGCCGAGCCCGCCGCCGCGCTGCTGCCCGCCGTGGCCGGGCGGCCGGCGCTCCTCGTCGCCCCGGGGCCGAGCCTCGCCGACGACCTCGAACTCCTGCGGGCCCGGCGGGGCGACCTTCCCCTCCTCGTCGCCCTCGACGCCGCCCTCCGGCCGCTCTCGGAGGCGGGGGTCCCTCCCGACCTCGTCGTCACCCTCGACCCGAACCCCCGGAACCTCGGGAAGTTCCTGCCGCGAGGGACGGACGCCGCGGCGGCGGTCGGAGCCGGGCCGGGGGACGCCCCCTGGCTCCACCGGGCGCTGCCCCTTCTCTTCTTCGAGGGGGCGCGGCCCGAGGCGGTGGCCGCCGCCGGGCGCCCGTTCTTCGCCTGCGAGCAGGACGGCCTCCTCGACCGGGCGCACCCGGCCTTCGGGCGGGCCGGCACGTACCGGAGCGGCGGGACGGTGCTCCTGGCCGCCCTCGACGTGCTGCTCCGGCTGGGCGCCGGGCCGGTGGGGCTTCTCGGGGCGGACCTGGCCCTGGCGGAAGGAGGCGCCTACGGCCCGGGCGGGGAGGCGGCGGGCGCCGCCCGGGGCCGGGTGCTCGAGGTGCCCGCCCGGGGGGGCGGCACCGTGCGGACCACCGAGAGCCTCTGGCGGCACCGGCGCCGTCTCCTCCGGCGGCTCGAGGGAGAGCCGGCCGGCCGGGTGGTCGACCTC
>JAMOQA010000235.1 GCA_027064265.1 Acidobacteriota bacterium | reverse complement strand
ACCCGTAGGGGCGCCCGGCAGGGCGCCCGCGTCCGGTGACGCGCCCGTTCCCGGGTACCGCCCGCGCCTACGACTTGAAGAGCGGGGCGAGCTCCTCCTCGGTGGGAGGCGGGGTCAGGTAGCTGACGATCACCAGGGCGCCGATCGAGACGAGGGCCGAGGGGTAGATGCTGGGGATCCCCCACGGGTCGCCCCCCTGCAGCACCTGGGGGAACGCGTTCGGGATCACCAGCTCGAAGAGCAGCGCCATGAACGCCCCGGCGACGATCGACGCGAGTCCACCCTGTCGGGTCGCCCGCTTCCAGGCGAGGGCGGCGAGCAGGGCCGGCGTGATCGCGACCCCGTACATCGTGTAGGCGAAGTACGAGTACCGCAGCACCGAGATCGGCAGCCCGAAGTAGGTCGGCACGAAGATCGCGAGGAACGCGACCACCCCGAGCAGGACGACGAACACCTTCTGCAGGGCGACCATCTTCTCGTCCGGGATCTCCGGGTCGAGGAACTTCTGCCAGATGTCCCGCATGAAGTTCATCCCCGTCGAGATCACCACGGCGCAGGCCGCCCCGAGCAGGAGCAGCCCCGAGATCAGCCCGATGCCCCCGCGGGAGGCGATGTCCTCCGCCGCGCGGAGGACGATCGAGGCCGGGTCGACGCCGGGTTCCGCCTTCGCCACGTCCTCCCGGGTCCTGGCGTCGGCGAACGCCTGCTCGAGGATCTTCCGCGCCGCCTCGGCCTGGGTGGCGGTCAGCTGGCCGCCCGCCGCCGCCTCCTCGACCAGGGCCGCCGCCCGCTCCGCGGCGCGGTCCGGCGCGAGCTCCCCGGCGGCGACCTCCTGCTTCACCTGCCCCGCGAGCTGGAACGCCTCGATCTCCGGCCAGTGGGCGGCGGCGGCGTAGATGGCGATGGCGACGACCACCGTCTCGACGACGATCGTCCCGACGATCCAGAGCGCCACCGCCGTCCGCGCCTCCTTCGGTGTCCGGGCCGAGTAGAACTTCTGGTACATCGACTGGATCCCGAGGAGGAGCAGCAGCGTCGCCAGGAAGTAGCCGCCCGCCTTGAGCACCGGGTACTGGCCGAAGTCCCGGCTGAAGACCGCCATGTGCTCGGCGGGGAGGACCTCGGCCGGGGCCGACGGCCCCCCGGCGAAGGCGACGACCAGGGGGAGGGCGATGCAGCAGGCGAGCAGGATGATGATCCCGTTGGGCAGGTCGGTGTGGGCGACGGCGACCATCCCGCCGATCGCGGTGAACGAGATGACGAAGAAGGCGGTGATCGCCTGGCCGGTCGCCACCGAGATCGTCCCCTTGGTGACGACGTTCAGGATGTAGCCGCCGGCCCGGAACTGGTAGGAGACGATCGTCGTGAACGCGATGATCAGGGCGATCGCGCCGAAGAGCCGCGCGAACTTCCCGTACCGGACCTCGAGGATGTCCCCGACCGTGTACTGGCCGAAGGTCCGGATCTTCCCCGCGAGGAAGTAGATGATCGCGATCCCGACCCAGGCCCCGGCGGGCATCCAGAGCGAGGACCAGCCGGCCTTCGCCGCGTACTCGGCCCCCGCGATGAAGGTCCCCGACCCGATCCAGGTGCAGACCAGGGTGAAGACCATCACGGTGAGGGGAAGGCTCCGTCCCGCGACCATGAAGTCGTCGTGGGACTTGATCTGCTTCGCCCGGATGAAGTTGAAGACCCCGAGGGCGACCAGGTAGCCGAGGACGACCAGCAGGTACCAGCTCACGGCGTGCCTCCTCTGCGAGCGATGTTGCGCGCGCGTAACGGTCGCACGCCGGAGGGCCGCCCTGCAAGGGGCCCGGTGGGGAGGTATCCTTCCCGCCGCGCACGACGGGAGGACCACCGATGCCGACCACCGCCGACTTCAAGAAGAACCTGCGGATCCTGGTCGACGGGGCGCCCTGCGCCATCGTCGAGCACACCGTCCAGGCCCCCTCCGCCCGGGGCTCGGCGACCCTGGTCCGGACGAAGCTCCGGAACCTGCTGACCGGGCAGCTCCTCGAGAAGACCTTCAAGGCCGGCGAGAGCTTCCCCGCCCCCGACCTGGTCTACCGGCAGGCCCAGTTTCTCTACCGCGACGGGGAGGACCTCCACTTCATGGACGAGGAGAACTACGAGCAGTTCTCCCTGCCGGAGGACCGGATTCCCGACGTCGCCCCCTGGCTCGTCGACGGCATGGTGGTCCGGGCGATCCACTTCGAGGGAAGGGTCGCCTCCGTCGAGCTGCCGAAGACGCTGACCGTCGAGGTGCTGGAGACCGAGCCGGCCGTCCGCGGCAACACCGCCTCCGGCAAGGTGATGAAGAAGGCGAAGGTCGCCGGCGGCGTCGAGATCATGGTCCCCCTCTACCTCGAGGCCGGCGAGACCATCGAGGTCGACCCCGCCGAGAAGCGCTTCATCCGCCGCGCCTGACGCGCCGCCGGCGGGGGCGGGAGGGCGCGAAGACGGCGTCGGGTGCCGCGCGGAGGCAGTCGGACCAGGGCAGCTGGACGCCGATCCTGCCCGAGGCGACGCCGAGGCCGCGCGCGGGCGGTCCGGCAAGGGGGTCCCCCCGGAACTGCGACAGTTCGCGGGGGGGGTCGGTCCGCAAATGCGACACCACCGGCCGGCGAGGGGGGCGATATCCCCGGAAATCCGGGGGAAAGTGGCGCATTTCCGGGGGGACCCTCGGCGGAGTGTCGCATTTACGGAGGGACCCCCCTGGCCGGGTGACGCATTTCGAGGGGGACCCCCTCCGGGGCTCGCGTTCCCGGGGGCTCCCGCGGGGGGAGCGGCCCGGGTCCGGGGGGATTCCCGGCCGGCGGGTGCGTGCCGGGGCTGCCCCGGGG
>JAMOQA010000234.1 GCA_027064265.1 Acidobacteriota bacterium | reverse complement strand
CCCCGGCAGGATAGCCCATCAGCGCCCGAACAGCCGCGCGAGGAAACCCCGGCGAGGGGGCTCCGGCGGCCGGGGCGGCGGCGGCTCCACCGGCTCCCCCGCGAGGAAGGCCCGGGGCCAGTCGAGGGTCGCCCGGCGGGCGGCCTCCTCGCCCGCCAGTTCCGCCCACCGGGCCCGGGCCGCGGCCAGGACCGGGGGCCGGTACTCCGGGTCGTGGGCGTCCGAACCGAGAACGTGGACGAGTCCCCGCCGGACCCACTCCTCGGAGATCGCCCGGATCGCCTTGCCGAACGTGCCGAGGAGGCTCGAGCTCGTCACCTGTCCGAGCGCACCCAGCTCCACCATCCGCTCCCAGCGCGAGGGATCCTCCAGGAACCAGCGGGTCCTCTCGGGATGGGCGATCACCGGCGTGATCCCGGCGAGTTTCAGCTCGAAGATCGTCTCCTCGATCCGCACCGGCCGGGTCCGGTACGGGCACTCGAGGAGGAGCCACGTGCCGGCGTCCCCGTACGTCAGCAGCCGCCCTTCCCTCACCCGCTCGGCCAGGCGGGGCGCCAGGTGCACCTCGGAACCGGGGGCTATCTCGAGGGAGATCCCCTCCTCGGCCAGGGTCCGGCGGAACTCCTCGATCGCCGCGAGCACCTTCGGGCGCTCGTTCCAGTAGTCCCCCTCCCGGACATGGGGGGTCGCGACGACGGTGGTCACGCCGTCCTCGAGGGCGATCCGTGCCATCGCGACGGCGGTCTTCCGGTCCGGCGCCCCGTCGTCGATCCCGGGGAGGATGTGGCAGTGGGTGTCGATCACGTCGTCCCGTCCTCGGGCTCGGCCCGGAGCGGCCTCGCCAGCAGGTCGGCGAGGGCCCGCCGCGGGTCCTTGTCCTCGAACAGGATGCCATGAACCTCCACCGCGATCGGCATCTCGACCCGGTGTTCCCGCGCGAGGAGCACCGCCGCCCGGGTCGTCTCCACCCCCTCGGCCACCTCGCGCATCTCCGCGAGTACGTCCCGGAGCTTCCGGCCACGGCCGAGCGCGACGCCGACGCGCCGGTTGCGGGAGAGGTTCCCGGTGCAGGTCAGCACCAGGTCTCCGAGTCCGGCGAGCCCCATGAACGTCTCCCGCCGGGCCCCCATCGCCGTCCCGAGACGGGCGATCTCGGCGAGGGCGCGGGTCACCAGGGCCGCCATCGTGTTCGACCCGAAGCCGAGGCCGACCGCCACTCCCGCCGCGATGGCGACGACGTTCTTGAGGGCGCCGCACAGCTCGGCCCCCAGCCGGTCCTCGGAGCGGTAGACCCGGAGGTTCCGCCCGGCGCATGCCTCCTGGACCCGCCGCGCCGCCTCACCCGGGCCGGCGGCGACGACGGCGGTCGGCTGCCCCTCGGCGAGTTCCCGGGCAAAGGAGGGGCCGGTGAGGGCCACGGTCCGCTCCGCCACGCCTCCACCGATCGTCTCCGCCACGATCCGGTCGGGGAGCGCCAGGGTTCCCACCTCGATGCCCTTGCAGGCGAGGACCAGGTCCGCACCGGCCGGGAACGCTCCGGGGCCCAGGGCCTCGAGGACGCCGCGGAGGGCCTGGGTCGGCACCGCGAGCACGACGAGCTCCGCGTCCGCGAGGGCCTCGCGCGGGTCCGCCGTCGTCCGCAGCCCGGCGGGGAACGGGATGCCGGGCAGGTAGGCCGGGTTCTCCCGCCGCGCTTCCAGTTCCTCGGCGAACGCCTCCCGCCGGGCCCAGAGGCGGACCGCGTGCCGTGCCGCCAGGTGGACCGCGAGGGCGGTGCCCCACGACCCCGCGCCGAGCACCGCGGCCCTCACCGCGCGTCCTCCCGCCGGGAGCCACCGATGCGCCGCTCCTCTCCGCGCAGCAGGCGGCGCAGGTTCTCCCGGTGGCGAATCCAGACGATCACGGCGAGCACCAGCGTCCCGCCCCCGAGCCCGGGCGCCGCGCCCGGCAACAGCAGGCCGGCGATCGCGGCCGCGAGGGAAGCGGCGAGGGAGCCGAGGGAAACGATGCGCGTCGGCACGGCCAGCACGAGGAAGACCGCGAGAGCGATGCCCGCGAGCCGCGGATCCGCCGCGAGCAGGACGCCGAGGGTGCTCGCCACCCCCTTGCCTCCCCGGAACCCGAGCCACGGCGTCCAGCAGTGCCCGGCCACCGGCGCCACGAGGGCCGCCCCGAGGGCCCAGGCGGGCGCGCCGTCCGGCAGCAACCAGTGCACGGCGACGAGCCACCCCGCCGCGGCCTTGGCCATGTCGAGGAGCAGGGTGAGGACACCGAGCAGCGGCCCGGCGGTGCGCAGCGTGTTCGTCGCCCCGATGTTCCCCGAGCCGACCCGCCGCGGATCTCCCCTCCCGGAAAGGAGGGAGAGCAGGAGGCCGAAGGGGATCGATCCGAGGAGGAACCCCGCGGCCAGGGCGAGGGCGACCCGTCCGATCACGGCGACGTCCCTCCCCCGAGCGGCGCCCGGGAGAGCACCTCGTACCGGGCGCCGTCGGGCAGCAGGTGGGACCGGTAGAGAACGAGCTCCTCCACCGGGACCGGTCCGAACTCCGGGGCGTGGGGGTCCGGCCGCCCCGGCAGGAGAGGGCGGCGATCCCGCCGCGCGCGGGCCAGGGTCAGGTGCGGCCGGAACGGGCGACGTTCCGGCGGGAAGCCGAGGCCGACCACCGCGTCCTCGACCGCCCGGGCGAGGCCGGCGAGCGGTTCCAGCTCACCGCGGAGGCCGGCCCACAGGACCCGCGGCCGACCGGGCCCCGGGAAGACGCCCCAGCCCGCCGCCACCGCCCGGACGGGGCTCGCCGCGGAAGCCGCGGTCTCCAGTTCCGCCGCCAGGCGCGGCACCAGGTCGGGATCGGTGTC
>JAMOQA010000233.1 GCA_027064265.1 Acidobacteriota bacterium | reverse complement strand
GCCGTGGAACCCCAACGGCTCCCCCCGGGGCGTCGCCGGGGTCTGCGACGCCACCGGCCGGATCCTCGGCCTGATGCCCCACCCGGACGCCTTCCTCCACCCCTGGCACCACCCGGACTGGCGCTTCCACCCGGACCCGGAGGCGGAGATCGTCCCCACGGGCCTCGCCCTCTTCCGCGCGGGCCTTGCCGCCCTCGGCCCCCGGGAGGTCTGACCGGCGCGGAGGCTCAGTCCCCGGGACCTCCCGCGAGCAGCTCCCGGTAGAGGGCGAGGTTGGCGGCGGCCATCGCGTCGGCGGAGTAGCGCTCGGCCACGCGGCGGGCGCCGGCGGCACCGAGGCGGGCGCGGCGGTCCGGGTCCCGGAGCAGCGCGCTCATGGCCGTCGCCAGCGCCTCCGGGTCCTCCGGCGGGACGAGCAGGCCGGTCTCCCCGTCGACGACGGACTCGGCGAGCCCGCCGACCCGGGAGGCGACCACCGGCAGGCCCGCGGCCATCGCCTCGAGGGCGGCGACGCCGAGTCCTTCCTTCCGGGACGCGAGGACGAACAGGTCGAGGGCCCCGAGGACCATCTCCGCGGGGCTGACCTGCCCCGCCAGGTGGACCCGCACGGGGCCGTCGCCGAGGAGCCCGAGCTCGTCCGCGAGGGCGCGGAGGGCGTCCCGCTCCGGGCCTTCCCCGGCGATCACCAGGTGGCAGGCGGTCCCCGTGGCGGCGAGGCGCGCCGCCGCCCGGAGCAGCACGTCGTGCCCCTTGCGCCGGTGGAGGCTCGCCGCGGTCCCGGCCACCGGCCGATCGTCCGCCGGGATCCCGAGGGCGGCCCGGGCGGCCTTTCGGGCGGCCGCGTCCCGCTCCCGCAGCGGGGCGAACCGCTCGACCTCCACCCCCGAGGGGATCAGCACGACGCGCTCCCCGGGGATGCCGAGCCGGAGGACCTCCCGGCGGACCGCTTCCGAGATCGCGACGACCCGGTCCACCGCGCGCCCGTACAGGAACCGGACCACCGGGTCCCGCCGCAGGGGGTAGTCCATTCGCCGGGTGACCACCCGCGCGGGGATCCCCAGCCCGAGGGCCGCGAACGCGCCGAGGACGTGGGCGCGGGAGGTGTGGAAGTGGAGCACGTCCGGCCGCAGCTCCCGGAACAGGCGCCGGAGCACGGCGACGCCACCGAGGTCCGCGCTCGAGCCCATCGGCGCCTCCCGGACCTCGTAGCCCGCCTCCCGGGCCCGGGCGCCGGCGAGGCCGCCCCGGCGGACGACCAGCACCTGGTCGATCCCCTGCCGGCGAAGCCGCTCCATCAGCAGGAAGAGCTGGACCTCCCCCCCGGAGAAGCCCTTCTCCCCGTCGACGTGGACGACCCTCACGCCTCGTCCTCCTCGGCGAGGGCGAGGATCCGGTCGTCGATCTCCCGGACGAGCTTCCGGGCCAGGTGCTCCTCGAGAACGCCCCGGGCGAAGGCGTCCCGGACGACCTCCTTCTCGACGAGGGCGAGCTGCCGGGCGAGCTCCCGCTCCTCCTCCTCGAGGATGGCGGAGGCGTCGACCCGCAGCCGCTCCCCTTCTTCCTCGAGTTCCCGGCGGCGCCGGACCAGCTCGGCCCGCAGCTTCCGGTAGACCTCGGGGAGCACCGCCCCCGCCTCGTGCTGGCGCTCCAGGTACCGCTCCGCCTCGGCGAGGGCCCGGAGCCGCGTGCGCAGCAGGATCGCCGCCTCCCGGGCCCGCGGGTCCCGGCCGACCCCGAGCAGCCGCAGCAGGAGCGGCATCGTCGGCGCCTCGACCAGGATCGTCAGCAGCACCGCCCCGAAGACCACGTCGACCAGGAGCTGCCGGTGGGGCCACGACCGGGGCACCGAGAGGGCGAGGACCATCGCGACGCCGCCCCGCAGGCCGCCCCAGGTGAGGATCGCGACCAGGCCCTTGCGCGTAGCGAACCGCACCCGCTCCATCAGCGGGAGCGACACCGAGATGAACGACGCCCGGGCGACCAGCATCGCGATCCAGACGACGAACGCGATCCCGGCGACCTGGACGAGGCGCCGGGGGCTCGTCTCGAGGCCGACCAGCAGGAAGATGATCGAGTTGGCGACGAAGGCGGCGTACTCCCAGAACGAGGTCACCGCGACCCGGGTCGACGCGGACATGCCGTAGGTGGCGCCGACGTTCCCCGAGAGGACCCCGGCGACGAGGCAGGCGATGATCCCGGAGGCGTGGGCCTGCTCGGCGAGGAGGAACGACCCGAAGGCGGAGATCGTCGTCAGGGTGATCTCGATCAGGTGGTCGTCGATCCGGCTGGTCAACCACGAGAGGCCGAGCCCGAGGCCGCCCCCGATCAGGACCGCCCCGAGGACCTCCCAGGCGAGGAAGCCGGCGATCCAGCCGGCGGTGATCGCGTGGTGCTCGGGATCGAGGCCGAGGCCGACCATCACGACGCCGAAGGCGACGATGGCGATCCCGTCGTTGAGGAGGCTCTCCCCCTCCATGATCGTCGCGAGCCGCCGGGGGGCGCCGAGCTCCCGCAGCAGGGCGAGGACCCCCACCGGGTCGGTGGCGGCGAGCACGGTCGCCGCGAGGAGCAGCACCCGCCAGTCGAGGTCGAGGCCGAGGCCGCGGAGCCCGGCGAGGGAGAGCCCGAAGGTGAGCGCCGTGCCGACGACCACCCCCGGCACCGCCAGCAGCAGGACGCTCCGCCAGGTGGCGAGGAAGTGGCGCAGCTCCAGGTGGAACGCCGCCTCGTAGACCAGGGCCGGCAGCAGGACCGTGAAGAGGAGCTGCGGGGTCAGGTGGAGCCCCGGGTCGAAGCCGGGGAAGAACCGGTCCCGGGCCGCGGCGAAGGCGATGCCGACCAGCACCAGGGAGACGGTG
>JAMOQA010000232.1 GCA_027064265.1 Acidobacteriota bacterium | reverse complement strand
AAGGCCTTCCAGGGGGACGACTTCTACATGGCGCCCAACCCGCCGTACGGGGCGATCTTCACGTACTGGCTCCGCGACAAGCTGGAGAGCCGGGAGGAGAAGCGCCGGGCGAAGGAGAAGGAGCTGTTCGAGCAGGGGAAGGACGTGCCGACCCCGACCTGGGAGGAGCTGCGGGCCGAGGACGAGGAGATCGCCCCGGCGATCGTCCTGACCGTGCGCGATGCCCACGGAAACGTCGTCCGGCGGCTCACCGGCCCGCGCGAGTCCGGCTTCCACCGGGTCGCCTGGGACCTGCGCTACCCGCCGGCGACGCCGGTCTCCGAGCAGCAGGGCGAGCTCGCCCCGTGGGACGAGCCGGAGGCCGGCCCGATGGTGCTGCCCGGCCGGTACACCGTGACGTTCGGCCGCTACGTCGACGGCCGCCTCGAGGAGCTCGGCGAGCCGGTCGAGTTCGTCGTGACGCCGGTGGACGGCGTGCCGGCCCCTCCCGCGGAGCTGGCGGCGTTCCGGGCCGAGGTCGCCCGCCTGCGCGGCGCGGTCCACGGCGCGCTCGAGGCAGCGAACGAGGCGAATGCGCGCCTCGAGAGGCTGCGGAAGACCGCGCTGGTCGCCCCGGGACTCGACCCCGCGGTGCTCGACGAGCTGATGGCGCTGCGGGAAGAGCTCCACGGGCTCCTGCGGGAGCTGCGGGGCGACACGACGAAGCGGAGCCGCTGGACCGTCGACACCCCCTCGATCCTCGACCGGGTCGAGTCGGTGGTCGGCAGCGCCTGGTACACGAACGCGCCCCCGACCCGCACCCAGCGGGACCAGGTGAAGTGGGCGAAGGAGGAGTTCGGCGAGGTGCTGCCGAGGTTGAAGATGCTCGTCGGCGAGAGGCTCCCGGCCCTCGAGAAGAAGTTCGACGCCGCCGGCGCCCCCTGGACCCCCTGCCGCCTCCCCGACTGGCCCTGACCGCCGCGGAAGCACGCTGCGTGATCACGGGGAATCCGTAGGGGCGCCCGGCAGGGCGCCCGCCTCGGGCGACGCGCATCGTGCCCGGCACCGGCCGCCTCGCCCGATGCGGGCCGCCTGCCGGCGGCCCCTACACGTTGCGCGTCTCGCCGGGTTTCGTAGGGGCGGCCTCCCCGCGACCGTGGCGGGGTGCGTTCGGGTGGCGCGGGGGGCGGGGTGCCCGTAGATTACGCCCTCACCGGCGGCCGGTAAGCCCGCCGGGGAGGACGGCATGACGGAGACCACCGGGACGGCGGGGGCCACGACCTGGCGCTTCCCGCGCGCCTTCTGGATCGGCAACGGCGTCGAGCTGCTCGAGCGGGCGGCCTACTACGGGACGTTCATCGCCCTCGTCCTGTACCTCACCCGGGTCGTCGGGATGTCCGACGCCAAGGCAGGGCTGATCGGGGGCCTCTTCGGCGCGGGGATCTACCTCTTCCCGTTCTTCTCGGGGGCGATCGCCGACCGGATCGGGTTCCGCAATGCGCTGATCCTGGCGTTCGCCCTGCTCGCTACCGGGTACGGGATGCTCGGGTTCCTGCACACCGAGGCGCCGGTGCTGCTCGCGCTGTTCCTCGTCGTGCTGGGCGGCTCGTTCGTCAAGCCGGTGATCACCGGGACGGTCGCCCGGTCGTCGGACGCGACCAACCGGGCGCGGGCGTTCAGCCTCTTCTACATGACGGTCAACATCGGGGCGTTCCTCGGGAAGACGGTGGTCAAGGGGATCCGGCAGGACCTGGGGGTCGGCCGGGTGCCGTTCTTCTCCGCCGGTGCCGCGGCCTTCGCCCTGGTGATGGTGCTGATCTTCTACTGGCCGAAGGAGGGCGGGGAAGAGCAGCCGCGGGACATCGGGGACACGCTGCGCGGGATGCTGACCGCGATGAGCAACCTGCGGTTCCTCGCGCTGATCCTGATCACCGCCGGTTTCTGGGCGATCCAGGGCCAGCTCTACGCCTCGATGCCGAAGTACGTGCTGCGCCTGGTCGGCGAGCACGCGGCGCCGGAGTGGTACGCCAACATCAACCCGTTCGTCGTCGTGCTGCTGGTGGTGCCGGTCACCCAGCTGGTGCGGCGCTGGAAGCCGGAGCTGGCGATCTCGGTGGCGATGCTGCTGATCCCGTTCTCGGCGCTCTCGATGGCGCTCGCCCACCTGTTCCCCGGGCGCGAGGTGACGGTGCTCGGGTTCACGATGCACCCGATTACCCTGATGATGATCCTCGGCATCTCGATCCAGGGCCTCGCCGAGTGCTTCCTCTCGCCGAAGTACCTCGAGTTCGCCTCGAAGCAGGCGCCCCCCGGGCAGGAAGGGCTCTACCTGGGCTACGCTCACATGAACACCTTCTTCGCGTGGCTGTTCGGGTTCATCCTCTCGGGGTTCCTGCTCGAGCGGTACGTGCCGAACCCGGCGACCTTGCCGGCGGAGGTCCAGGCCCAGCGGCTCGCGGCGATCGCGGGGGAGGGGCCGATGCCCGCCTGCTACGCCCATGCGCACTACCTCTGGTACGCGTTCGCGCTGGTCGGGCTGGTGTCGTTCGTCGCGCTGCTCGTCTTCTTCGTCGTCACGAACCGGGTCGACGCCCGCCGCGCCCGCGCCTGACCTCGGGCGGCACTTCGTGCCGCACGGGCGCAGCACGCTGCGCCCCTACGCGCGTTCGTGACGCGTGCGATTGGGACCACCGCTCAACGTGACGCGTAGGGGTCGAGCGTGCTCGACCCGTGCGGTGCGAAGCACCGCGATGATGGTCGCCCTTCGGGCGACACGGGCGCAGCACGCTGCGCCCCTGCGTTCGAGCCGGTGAGGGTGGCGCGCTGCGGCCCGCCGGCGGTCCGGGTCAGGGGGTCTCGCCGGAGTCGCCGCCGTCGTTGGCCGCGGAGACCTCCCAGCAGAGGAGGGGCACGTACCGCAGGTCGCCCATGGCGTCCCAGTCCTCCCAGGAGGTCGCCATCGGCTCGGCCACCTTCACGAACCCGCCCGAGGGGTCGTCCGAGCGCCAGGTCGGGTAGGTCCGCGCCCGGTCGTGGGCCTCGTTGGCGGGCGGCTCCTGCCACGAGAGCACGACCGCGTCCGGCTCGCGGGTCACCAGCAGGGTCGCGCCGACCGGGTTCGGCGGGTCCTCCTCGGCCGGCTGCCGGTCCTCGCAGGTCGCGATCCACCGGAAGACCTCGACGTCGTCGACGAGGCACTCGACCAGCGGGTCGCCCGGCGTGCGCAGCGTCTCGTGGGCCTCGAAGCGGACGCGCATGGTGGCGGTCGGCGCCACGGCCGAGGAGACGTCGAGCTCCCGGACCTCCCACGAGGGGGCGGTCACGTCCATCCGCTCGAGCTGGGTCCAGTTCGCCCCGTCGTCGTTGCTGGCGAGGACCCGGACGTATCCCTCGTTGAGCTGGGTGACGCCGGTCCGGTGGACGAACCGGGCGAACCGCAGCACGAGCGTCCCCTCCCCGGTGCCGTCGAACGCCGGCGACGTGACGTACGTCGACCCGACGTCGACCTCCCCCTCGTGAGGGTCGTGGCCCGGCTCGACGAACGGGTTGCCGGTGACGAAGCAGCGGGTGCCGTCCGGCGTGTGGTCGTCCTCCGGCTGGCAGACCCCCGAGAAGTCGTCGACCACACCGTGGGGATCGCCCCGGACGAAGGCGCCGTCGTTCACCTTGCCGCCGACGGTCCAGCCGGTGTCGGTCTCGAAGTCGTCGGAGAAGACCGGGACCTCGGAGAGCTCGCCGATCCCGATCGAGAAGACCAGCACGTCGGTGCGCCCCCCCTCCCGTCGGACGGTCAGTCGGAAACCGGCCCGACCTCCGCAGGCGCCGTCGATCGTCGCGGAGAAGCCGGATCCTTGCCCTTCCGCCTCCTCGCCGGGCCCGAGGTCCGGCCAGGCGACCTGGTCGTCGTGGACGGTCACCGCCGCGTCCGCCGAGGCGAGCTTCCCCTCGATGCCGGTCGCGGTCTCGTCGCCGTCGTTGCGCAGCGTGACGACCAGCCGGATCGTCTCGCCGGGATCGGCGACGCCGTTGCCGTTGCCGGTCTCTCCGTCGTCCACCCGCACCGAGACGAACGAGATCGCGTCCCGGTCGAGGTCCAGCCTGGTCGCCGGGTCACCGTGGAGGTTCGTCTCGAGGAAGCAGTAGGCCATCGTGTGGTTCCCCTGGGCGCTCCCCGCCTTGTCGTGGCGGGCATCGGTGTTCGCCTCGCCCAGGGTGCGGAACCCCTCGGTGAAGATCGCGTCCCAGAACTCGTGGTCGAGCTCCTGGCTGAGGCAGGTCGGGTTGCCGACGCAGTACCAGCCGTACCGTCCGTTCATGATCACGCCGTAGGCCGCGTGGTCGGCGAGCAGGAAGTGCTCGGAGATCGCCTCGTCGTTCCCGGAGACTCCCTGGTCGAAGGCGCCGGCATAGCATCCCTGGCTGTAGGAGAAGAACGGCCAGTCGTTGACCAGGGCGTGCACGTCCGACCGGCCGAGGCTCATCACTCCCCCGGCGCCGGAATGGCCGAGGTGGTTCGTCATGTTCGGGCCCCGGTTGAGCGCGTGCACCACCGCGGACTTGTTGTAGGTCTCGGGGCGAGCGTAGAGCTTCTCGATCTCGTACTCGTCCGGGATCAGCGGGGCGGTCTGCTCCATCGCGTCATCGCCATACGTGCTGTCGTCGAGCTTCTCCCCCATGAACACCAGGTGCCGCCGGTTCTCCTCGGGAATGCCCGCCTCGTAGCGGAGCAGCTTGTCGATCCAGGTGTTCGCCTCGTCGATGGTGTCGACCGTCGCGCGCCCGACGTGGACCTCGGCGAACCAGTCGACCTCGGTATCCTCGCAGAACGTCCCGTCCCCGTCCGCGTCCCACGCGTCGGCGTCCAGGGCACCGAAGTACCAGTCGGACGGCATGTTGTCGTAGCCGGGGCAGTGGCGCACCGGCACGAGGGGATTCCCGTCGTCGTCGACGTCGTCGCCGCCGAGCAGCACGAAGGTCGTGCCCTGCTCCTCGTACGCGCGCCGGATCGCCGCCTGCAGCTTCGCCGCGTCGTCGGGTCCCTCCTCGGTGGCCAGGATCTCCTCCATCGTGCGGAGGTTGGCGCCCATCCCGAGCGCCTCCCGGTGGTGGACGAGCCGCTCGAAGGCGGGGACCAGCCGCTCCGGGCAGACGACCAGCCAGGGTCGGTCGGTCTCCCGCGGGGAATCCTGCCGGGTCGCGCCGTACGACCAGGCGGTCTCCGGGTTCGCGGTGAACCGGGCAAGATCCGCAATGTCCCCGAGGCGGCCCCGCGGCGGCAGGCTCCCCTCCGCGCGGGCCGCCGGGACCAGCCGGATCCGCACGGTCAGCGTCGTCCGCGCGAGCATCGTGCCGGCCGCCGGGTTCACCTGGACCGGCCAGGCGCGCAGGGTGGCGACGCGGTACCCGCGGAAGGTGCCGGAGCCGAGGAGGGCCGCCGGCCGCGCCGGCCAGGCGGCGTCGGCGCCGTAGATCGCGGAATCCGGGCCCGTCTCCGGCCGGTCGCTCGCGCCGCCGCAGAGGGGCCGCACGTCCCGCAGCCAGGCGGGACGTGCGGGCAGCGGGAGCGTCCGCGGGTGATCCTCGATGGCGATCGTTCCCGCGTCCGTTCCCGCCGGCAGCACGATCCTCGCGTCCGCCATCGGCAGGAGCGGCTCCCCGGGCCGGTCCGCCGCGAGGGGCAGGTCGCCCACCCGCGGAACCACGACGCCGCCATCTTCCCGGGGCGTCACCGGTGGAAAGGCGAACGTGACGACGATCTCGTCGCCGGTCACCCGGACGGCGGGGGGAGCGAGGGCACGGACGGGCGGGATCGCGAGCAGGACAGCGACCACGGCGACGACGGACCACGGAACGATGCCGGAACGCATGAATCCTCCTCCCGGGGGAGGGCCCCCCGGAGACACCCCGCGGTCAATGAACCGTCAAACTGCGCGTGACGCAAGGTTTGTCGGGCGGGGCGGCGCTGCTATGATCCCCGCGGGCCGGGCGCATACGCGGAGGAGGATCGTGGGTCGGATCGCGACGTTCCTGCGGCTTTGGAAGGAAGGCAGGCGCGAGGAGATTCGCGCGACACTGACCCGCCAGGCGTTGCCGGCGTGGCTCTTTCGCCGGAACGAGATGGTGATCACCCGCCTCACCCGTGTCCGGCCGCTGCCGCGCCCCCTCGAGAACGTCACCGTGCGCTGGGGAACGCCGGCGGACGAGCCCGCGCTCCTGCGAGTCCGGCCCCGGGCGGGAGGGTACCGGCCCAACTTCGAGAAGGGCGACCTCCTGGTCGTCGGCGAGGTCTCGGGCGAGGTCGCCTCGTTCAACTGGTTCGAGACCGGGCCGGTGCACGTCTCGCGCTCCAACGGTTACACCTTCGAGATGGGCGAGGGCGCGGCCTGGGTCTACGGCTTCGAGGTCGAGCCCCGCTTCCGGATGAGCGGCGTGTTCCACAAGCACTGGGTCGTGGCGATGGAACTCCTGGCGGAGCGGGGCATGTCCCGGGTCTACGGCTCGATCCAGGCGGACAATCCCCGGTCGATCAACTCCCACCGCCGGCTCGGCTTCGAGCTCCTGTACACGTTTCGAGTGCTGCGTTTCGCCGGCCTGATCCACCACGAGGCGGTCCCGGTCCCGGGCACCGGGCTGCCCCCCTCGCGGGGGTTCGGGCGGTGGCGGGGGGCGGACGCCACGGTCGCGGCGGACTGACCGGCGCTTGCGATCGACAGGAGTCGGCGTACGTTCACGCCACGGGGCCGTGGGGGAGTGGAGGTTGCATGCCGTTCCCGGGATCGGTCGGCTCGCTCCTGCGCCTCCTCCGCGAGCGTCGGTGGAACGCCCTCGGGGCCACCTTGTCCCGGGGAACGTTTCCCGCCGCCCTCTTCCGCTGGAACGTCATGTTCATCTTTCGCCTTGCCGGTCGTGTCGTGCTGCCGGAACGAGATCGTCCGCAGTTGCGGGTGCGATGGGGTGACTCGAGGGACGAGGGAGCCCTGCAGCGGATCCGGCCGCGCGCCGGGGGATACGAGGGGAACTTCGCCCGGGGCCACCGGCTGGTGATCGGAGAGGTCGAGGGGTTACCCGTCGCGTGTGTCTGGCTGGAACTCGGGCCGGTCCACGTGTCGCGGCCGAACGCCTACTCGTTCGCGATCCCGCGGGATGGGGTCTGGCTCTACGGCACGGAGATCGTTCCCGCGTTCCGCGGCCGCGGGCTCTTCCGGCTCCTCTACCATGGAACCCTGGGTCTGCTGGCGGAGATCGATCGCACCAGGATCTACAGCGCGGTAGAGCGGGAGAACGTGGTGGCCCTCCGGGCGAATGATGCCATCGGGGCCTGCAGGCTCTGGGAGTATCGAGTCCTGCGCCTGGCCGGGCTCACCTGGCACGACGCCCGTCCGCTCGCGCCCGGTGTCGGGCGTCGGCACATGGGTGTCGGGAAGTGGTCGGGAGCGGACGCGACCGCGTGCGCGGCCGAGGCGGTGGATCAGCTCCCGGTGACCCGGTAGAACCAGGTCTCGCCGTCCGTGGCGGCGCCGGCGTCGACGAGGTCGGTCTCCCAGGTGGCGTCGGCGATCACCTGCGGGGCGGGGAAGGTCGGGTCGTTGTCCTTCTCGACCCGCCACGGTCCCGCGCCCCCCGCCCACGAGAGCTTCACGTCGTCGCCGCTCTTCCAGACCCGCAGGTCGACCTTCCGCTGGTCGACGTGCCGCGCGTCGATGTCCGCCTCGTCGAACGTGACGGGTACGCCGTCGATCCCGCCGTGGTCGTTGATCGTGTCCCGGGTGCCCAGGAGGTAGGTTCGGAAGTAGCCCGGGATGTCCGGGTCGTGGGCCGGATCGCCGGAGATCGGGTAGAGGATGTGCCGTGCCGCCCAGGCGTCGATGGCGCAGGGATCGGTGCCGGCCACCAGCATGTCGCGCCGGGTCGTCGTGTCGGGCGGATACCCGCAGAGCGAGGCGTGGGAGACCCAGATGCAGTCGAGGATGTTCAGCACCGGCGCCCGCACCAGGGTGAACACCTCGCCCATGATCGTGCCCGCGTGGTTCGGATCGTGGATCGGGAGGGGGGAGTCCGTCGTCGTGATGATGCCGTAGACGTGCTTGAGGACGCCGGTGACGTTGAGGTCCTTGTGGTCCTTGAGGACCGCGACGTTGATCCACTTGAGGTGATCCGAGTCGTACCCGCTGCCGGTCCAGATCCCTTCCCGCAGCTCGACCCGCGTCCCCTTCGGCGTGAAGAAGCAGGGGTAGGTGACGTTGCCGACCCGGCGGAATCCTTCCGTGTCGTGATCGCCCTCGTCGACGAAGGTTCCCCGGTGGTCGTCCATCTCCTTCTGGCCGACCCGCCCGTCCTGGAAGAGCTCCTCGACCAGCCAGGTGAACGAGTGCCTCTCGTTCTCCGCGTTCGCGTGGATTTCCCGGGAGCCCCCGTCGCAGCCGGACGTGGTGTCGCAATTCAGCGACCCGCGCCCCTGGCCGTTCTCGTAGATCACGACCTCGCCGGTGAAGCCGTCCGGGTGGTCGAGGATCCGCTGCACGATCCCGCGCACGACGTCCGAGTTCGTGCAACCGCGGTACTTCCACTGGGCGTTGACCTTGATGACGACCGTGTCGTCGGGGGCGATCAGGCCGTCGGGGCTGCCGAGGGGATGCCCGGAGGCCGTCCGGTAGAAGCGACGCCCGTCTCCCGCGAGGGCGAAGAGGAGCGATTCCACGCCGGGGTGACGGTTGCCGTGGGTGAAGTCCGGCGGGGGCACGTGGTGAACACGGTGGAGCAACGGCCGCGGTCCCCCGTCTCCCGCCATGATCCGGGGCCGGGCCGCGAGGGCCAGGGACCCGATCGCGGCCGTTTTCAGAAAGGTGCGACGGTCCGTACCTGTTCGCATCTGTCCGAATCCTCCTGGCCGCACGCCCCCACGCGCGGTCCGCTCGTGGCTCCCTGCCATATACGTCGAAACGGCGCCGGGGGCAGGAAGAACTTGCCTGCGATGACCTCGCAGTAAGCCGCCACCGTTCCGGTGAGTCCGTCGACCGCCCGCCCGGGCCGGTCCCGCCCGCCCCGGGGCCGGGTGTAGACTCCGCTCCCTCGTCCGACAGCGGAAGATCAACCCGGATCGAGCATGACGACGGTCGCCCTCGCGGGTGGCCGGAGGAGGAAAGACCGTGAGACACCTGCGCCGGTTCCGGATCGCCGTCCTGGTGGCGGCCCTCGCCCTCGCGGCGGGGCTCTCCGCCGCCCGGGCGGGAACCAAGCTGTTGCGGTTCCCGGACATCCACGGGGACCGGGTCGTCTTCGTCTACGCGGGGGACCTCTGGCTCGCCCCGGCGACGGGAGGGACCGCCACTCGCCTGACGTCCCATCCCGGCCTCGAGCTGTTCCCCCGCTTCTCCCCGGACGGGAAGTGGATCGCCTTCACCGCGCAGTACGGCGGGGACGAGCAGGTCTGGGTGATTCCCGCCACGGGGGGCGCCCCGCGCCAGCTGACCTGGTACCCGGCGAAGGGGCCCCTCCCGGATCGCTGGGGTTTCGACAACCAGGTGATCGGGTGGACCCCGGACGGTTCGGCGGTGGTGTTCCGCTCCCTCCGCGAGGCGTGGGGGCTCGTCGATTCCCGGCTGTACACGGTGAAGCTCGACGGGTCGATGCCGGAGCCGCTCCCGATGCCGTACTCGGGGGCCGGCGACTTCTCGCCGGACGGGAAGAAGGTCGTCTATTCCCCGCTCGTCCGGGACTTCCGCACCTGGAAGCGGTACCGCGGCGGGTGGGCCCAGGAGCTGTACATCTTCGACCTCGCCACCCACGAGACGACGCGGGTGACGAAGAGCCCGTACGCCGACCGGGACCCGATGTGGATCGGCGACTCGATCTGGTTCACGTCCGACCGGTCCGGGACGAACAACCTCTACCGCTACGACGTCGCCACGGGAAAGCTCACCCAGGTGACCCGCGAGACCGAGTGGGACGTCCGGTGGCCGAGCAGCGACGGCGTCTCCCGGATCGTGTACGAGCTGAACGGTGAGCTCCGCGTCCTCGACGTCCGCACCGGCGAGAGCCGGGCGATCGACATCACGGTTCCCCTCGACTCGACGAGGGAGCAGCCCCGGCACCTGGACGTGCGCCGCTGGCTGGAGGGAGCCGCGATCGGCCCGACGGGGAAGCGCGCCCTGTTCGTCGCCCGCGGCGAGGTGTTCTCCGTCCCGGTGGAGCACGGCGTCACCCGCAACCTGACCCGGTCGAGCGGGGCCCACGACCGGGACGCCGCCTGGTCGCCGGACGGGAAGACGATCGTCTACGTCTCCGACCGGACCGGGGAGGACCAGCTGTGGCTGGTCGACGCCTCCGGGACGAAGCCGGCGCGGCAGCTGACGAGGGACGAGGACTTCCGGGCCTACCTGCAGGACCCGGCCTGGTCGCCGGACGGCAAGCGGATCGCCTTCCACGACCAGGCGGGCCGCCTCTACGTCATCGAGGTGGAGAGCGGGAAGTGGGTCCGGGTCGCGGACGACAAGACCCCGTTCGGCCTCGACTACACCTGGTCGCCGGACTCCCGCTGGCTCGCCTTCAGCCTGGCGGAGGACACCCAGTACCGGTCCCTCTGGCTGTGGAAGGTGGGCTGGGAGGAACCGCGCCGGGTGACCGGGCCGACCTGGAACGAGCACGATCCGTCCTGGTCCCCCGACGGGAAGTACCTCTTCTACCTGAGCGAGCGGACCTTCGCCCCCCAGATGGGGCAGATCGAGTGGAACTACGTCACCGACCGGATGACCGGGATCTTCGCCCTCACGCTGAAGAAGGGTGAACCGGGCCCGGTGCCCGCGCGCAACGACGAGGAGGAGGCCGCGGCGCAGGAGGAGAAGAAGGACGAGGTCGCGGCGAAGGGCGAGAAGAAGTCCGGCAAGAAGGATCGCAAGGCGGCGAAGAAGGGGAAGAAGAAGGGCGAGGAAGAGCAGGAGCTCGTCGAGATCGACCTCGACGGCCTCGCCGACCGGGTGACGCGCCTGCCGATCGAGGCGGACGACATCACCTCGGTGACCGCGGTCGAGGGCGGTCTCCTCTACGTCGTCGGCGGGCCCTGGTACTACGGGCGCTCCTCCGACGCCACCCCGACGCTGAAGTTCTTCGACCTGGAGAAGCGGGAGTCGAAGGACGTGGCCGAGGGGATCGGCGGCTACGAGCTCTCGGCCGACGGGAAGAAGCTTCTCGCCCGCATCAAGGGAACCTGGTACGTGCTGGACCCGAAGCCGGGGGCCGAGAAGAAGCAGGTTTCCCTCGACGGGCTCCAGGCGGACATCGTGCCGATGGAGGAGTGGAACCAGGTCTTCCACGAGGTCTGGCGCCGCTACCGGGACTTCTTCTACGTCCCGAACATGCACGGCTACGACTGGGACGGGCTCCGGAAGAAGTACGAGTCCTGGCTGCCCTGGGTGGCCCACCGGATGGACCTCAACTACGTGATCGGCGAGATGATCGCCGAGCTGTCCGTCGGCCACGCCTACATCGCCGGCGGCGACTGGGAGAAGCCGGACCGGCCCCACGCCGGCCTGCTCGGGGCCCGCTTCGAGCTGGACCCGGAGAGCGGCCGGTACCGGATCGCGTACCTGCTCCCCGGCCAGAACGAGGAGGAGGTCTACCGGAACCCGCTGCGGACCGTCGGCGTCGACGTGAAGGCCGGGGACTACCTCCTGGCGATCAACGGGGTCGAGCTGAAGGCCCCGGACAATCCGTACCGGCACCTGCTCCATGCCGCCGGCGGGCCGGTCCAGGTCACCGTCAACTCGAAGCCGACCCTCGAGGGAGCGAAGACGTACACCGTCGAGCCGATCGGCAGCGAGGCGGAGCTCAACTACCTGGACTGGATCCTCCGGAAGCGGGCCCTCGTCGAGAAGCTCTCCGGCGGCCGACTGGGGTACCTCCACATCCCGGACATGGGGGCCGAGGGGATCCGCGAGTTCATCAAGTGGTTCTACGGGCAGCTCGACCGCGAGGGACTCGTGATCGACGTCCGGCACAACGGGGGCGGCAACGTCTCCCAGATGGTGATCTCGCGCCTGGCGCGGAAGCTCCTGATGGTCAGCTGGGAGCGGAACGCCGACATTCCGGACCCGTACCCGAGCCGGGCCTACGCGGGGCGCCTGGTCGCCCTGTGCAACGAGGACACCGCCTCGGACGGCGACCAGTTCTCCTACATCTTCCGCAAGGCCGGCCTCGGCAAGCTGGTCGGGAAGCGGACCTGGGGTGGCGTCGTCGGGATCTACGGGCGTGCCCCCCTCGTCGACGGCGGCACGGTCTACGTGCCCGAGTCGGCCGCCGCCGATCTCGAGAACCACTGGGTGATCGAGGGCTGGGGGGTCGAGCCCGACATCGTGGTGGAGAACGACCCGAAGTCGCTGCTCGAGGGAAGGGACCCGCAGCTCGAGCGGGCGGTCAGGGAGCTGCTCGACGAGCTCGAGGCCCAGCCGGTGCCGCGGCTCCACCGGCCCGAGCCTCCCTGCAAGACCCCGGCCTGCCTCCGGGAGCAGGGGAAGTAGCGCCGGGCCGGCAGGCCACGACCCGCGGGGGGCGCCACGGCGCCCCCCGCGTTCTTCCCGGGGGTCAGTCGAGGAGGCGGAGCCGGCCGCGGGCGACCGGCCGATCGACCCCCTCGATCCGCAGCTCGAGCTGCTCGCCGAGGGAGAGGACCCGTCCCCGGAGCGGGGGGCCGGCCGCCTCGTCCGGCAGGAGAGGGTCCGGCACCACCTCGACCGTGCGCCCGAGGAACGCCGCCCGCTCCCGGTACCGGGAGACCAGGTCCCTCCCGCGCCCGGCCGCCAGGTCGTCCAGGCGGGAGGCCAGGGCCCGGGCGACCGCCGCGAACGCCTCCGCCAGGTCGGGTGCCGGGCCCCCGGGAGGAACGGCGGCCGCGAGGGACGTGACCCCCGGGGCGAGGGGGTCGTCCCGGACCTCGGGCGCCACCTCCACGTCGAGGCCGATCCCGAGGAGCACACCGGTCACCCGCGCGTCCCGGGTCCAGGTCCGGGCCAGCGTGCCGGCCACCTTCCGGCCGTCGAGCAGGACGTCGTTGACCCACTTGATCCTTGCCCGGCCGGCGAACCCGGGCAGCGTGTCCAGGGCCTCCGCCAGCGCCACCGCGGGAAGGGCGGCGAGGGGTCCGACGGATGTCGCCGCCGGGAGGTCCAACCGGGCGAAGGCCACCAGGTGGAGGTTGCCGGGCACGGCCACCCAGGGGCGGCCCCGCTGGCCGTGGAAGCCCCGGCCGGTGCCGGCGACGGCGAGCAGCCGGTCTGGAAGGACGCCCGGCCCCTCCGCGAGGCCGGAAAGGGCGTCGAACTGGGATCGCGGCGCCTCCTCCACCGCCACCGCCAGGGACCAGCGGGCGAGGGGAAGGTCGGTGGCGATGGCCGGGTCCTTCCCGCCCAGCAGGGTTTCCCGCAGGGCTCCCGGCAGCCGGGCGAGGTCGTCGGGACCCGCGGGACGGAGGCCCGGGCCCCGTCCGGCCAGGCGGGTGGCGATCCCGGGGGTGTCGGCGAGGAACAGCATGATCCCATGGTCCCACGGGCGGCTCCGGTCCTCCACGTCCTCCCCGGCGCCGGGTAGGATGGAGGCGGCGGACCGTGACCGGCCGCCGGGGAGGTGGGAACGGTGTCCTTCGCGACCGCGATCAACTGCATGGACGGGCGGGTCCAGCGCCCGGTCCTCGACTGGATGGAGCAACGGTTCGGCGCGCGCTGGATCGATGCGATCACCGAGGCCGGGCCGGTGCGTCCGCTGGCCGACGAGCCGGAATCACCCGTGGTGGCGTCGATCCTTGCCCGGTGCGACGTGTCGACGGGAAGGCACGGCTCGCGGGCGATTGCCGTCGTCGCCCACGCGGACTGCGCCGGGAACCCCGCGCCCGAGGAGGTCCAGCGCGAACAGCTCGCCCGGGCCGTCCGGCTGCTCCGGGACCGCTACCCGGTGGCCACGGTCGTCGGGCTGTGGGTGGACGAGAAGTTCCGCGTCCACGAGGTGCCGGTGGCCTAGGCTTGCGCCCGGCTTTCGCTTTCGGGTCGTGGCCGCGGTGTGCCTGCCGCTGGACTCCCGGGCAGGCTTGACGGTTCCCCCCGCGGCGTGGACAATCCTCACTTCAGGCTCGCCCGTCTCCCAGCGGCGAGGAGGAGGTTTCATGCGCGGTTGGTCCCGGCTGCTCATCGCTCTCGCGGTCGTCGCCCTCGCGGGGGTCCCGGCCCTGGCCCAGGATGCCGGCGATCTCGGGGGCACCTGGTGGCGCTTCGACGGGCACCTCGAGAGCATGGTCAAGAAGGTGATGGGCGGGCGCGAGAGCGTGCGGCAGTGGGTCGACGTCGTGCCCGAGAACTGGGAGGAGCTCAACGACTGGGTCGACCTCTACCTGGCCGAGGACGGCTCCTGCTTCCTCCGGTACTACGACACCGGGGTCGATCTCGACCACGACGGGGAGGAGGACGACGCCCGCTGGATCAACTTCGAGAAGACCTGTTCCTGGGAGGTCCGGACGAAGCGCGGCAAGAGCAAGCTCTACGTCACGTTCGACGACCAGGACTGGATCTTCCGCCGTGCCTGGTGGATCGCCACCCATCCCCACGACGCCCTGGGCAACCCGTACCCGTTCGACGAGTACGACCTCCAAGTGGTCAAGAAGTACAAGCCGCTGGGCAAGAAGCTGAAGAGCACCGACCGGATCGAATTCGCCTTCAAGGGCAAGGCGAAGATGAGTGGCCCCGTGTTCTTCGACATGGAGGTCGGCACCCGCAAGGTGAAGGTCCGCTTCACCGGCTCGGGCAGGCCGACCACCCCGCCCGCCTGGGCCGGGGCGGATCCGGGCGAGCCGGGGGACTCGTTCGACTACATCGCGCCGGATCCGTTCTGATCGTCCCGGCC
>JAMOQA010000231.1 GCA_027064265.1 Acidobacteriota bacterium | reverse complement strand
TACGGGAGGGTCCGCTCCTGGCTCGAGGAGGCGCGGACGGTGCTCCTCCGGGAGGACCGGGCGGCCGAGTGGCACGAGGCGATCGACCGGCTGCGCCGCGCCCACCGGGTCGTCCGGGCGTGGTTCGACGAGGGAACGGGAGCCTGAGAAGCGTCCCCGCCGGTCAGCCGGCCCGCTCGTCCTCGAGGAGCACGGCCGTGCCGTAGACGAGCAGCTCGGCCGCGCCCGCCATGATCTGGCTGGTGACGAACCGGATACCGACCACGGCATCCGCGCCGAGACCCTTCGCCTCGGCGATCATCCGGTCGAGGGCCTGCTCGCGGGACTCGGCCAGCATCTTCGTGTACTCGGGGATCTCCCCGCCGACCATGTTGCGGAACACCGCCATGATGTCCCGGGTGAGGGGCCGGGCCCGGACGGAGCTGCCCCGGACCAGGCCGAGGGTGCGGGCGATCCGCCGCCCCGGGATCTCGTCGGTCGTCACCAGGATCACCGCTCCACCTCCTCGTAGCGCTCGTGCCGGCGGGCCTCGAGCCGGTCCGCGAGGGCCGAGACGAACAGGGCGACGAGGCCGCCCACGAGGGCGCCCACGCCGATGCGGACCCAGGTCGGAACCTCCGGGTCGACGAAGAACATCCCGAGCCCGCCGCCGACCAGGACCAGGACGGCCGGGAGGAGAAGCCCCCAGCCCAGGCGGCGGGCCTGCCGCGAGACCACCGTCCTCGCCATCTCTCCCCATTCCTCCTCGTCCACCGCCGGCGGGGCCAGGTGGCGGGCCACCTCCTCCCGCAGGCGCCGGAGTTCCGCTTCCTCGGCCCGGCAGGTGGGGCAGGCCGCAAGGTGCTCCCGCACCGCGGCCGCCTCCGCCGGGGGAAGCTCGCCGTCCACGAGGGCGGAAAGCCGCGCGCGCACCCGCTCGCAGTTCATGGCGTCCCTCCCTCGCCGGGGCGCGCCGCGAGGAACGGGCGCAGCCGCTCGCGGAGCCGGCGCCGGCCCCGGTGGATCAGGGAGGCGACCGTGCCGTGGCCGAGGCCCAGCGTCTCCTCGATGCGCCGGTAGGGCCACCCGAGCACGTCCCGCAGGACGATCGCCTCCCGCTCCTCGGGGCGCAGCTCGGCAAGCGCGTTCCGGAGGGCGCGCCCCAGCTCGACCCGCATGACCTCCCGCTCCGGGTTGCCCGACGTGGCCCGGGGATCGGGCATCCCGGCCTCGCGCCGCTCGTCCAGGGAGGCGTGGCGCCGGAAGCGGAGGCGCCGCAACCGGTCGAGGCAGACGTTGCGGACGATCCGGGCGAGCCAGGCACCGAGGGGCCGGGCGGGGTCGTACCGGTCGGCGTGAGCCACCGCGCGGGCGAGGGCCTCCTGGCAGGCGTCGAGGGCCTCCTCCCGGTCCGGGAGGTACGTCCAGGCGATGGCGAGGAGGGTCTCCCGGTGGCGGCCGAGGAGCTCGAGGACCGCCTCCCGGTCGCCCCGCCGGGCCCGCAGGAGGAGGGCGTCCTCCGGGGGGCTGGAGGCCCCGGTGGCGGGCAGGTCCCCGGCCATGGCGGTGGCGTCGTGCATCGCGGTCTCTCCGGCCTCCTCTACGCCCGGGGAGCCGTCCCGTTGCACGGGTCGACGTCGGCGCGGGTCGCTCATCGTTCCGGGAGCGGCGCGCCCGCCTCGAGGGCCGCCTCCGCCGCCCGGGCGGCCCGCGCTCCCTCGGCCTCGTCGACGCCGAGGAGCAGCAGCCCGCCGACGACGAAGAAGAGCAGGAGCGAGGCGACCCCCACCCGCTGGCTGCCGGTCCAGCCGGTGAGCCGCCCGAGGAGGAACGGCCCCAGGAAGGACGTCAGCTTGCCGGAGAGGGCGTACAGGCCGAAGAACTCCGCCGACAGGGTCGCGGGCACCAGGCGGCTCATCAGGCTGCGGGACGACGCCTGGTTGGGGCCGACCAGGAGGCCGATCAGGATGCCGGCCCCCCAGATCCCCGCCCGGTCCCGGGCGAGGACCGCCCAGCCGGTGGCGATGGCGAGGCCCGCGAGGGTGAGCAGGATCGTCGGTTTCGCGCCGAGCCGGTCGTCGAGATGGCCGAGGAGGAACGCCCCGGCACCGGCCGCCACGTTGAGGACGATCCCGAACAGGATGATCTCGTTCATCGTGAAGCCGAAGGTACCCGCCGCGTAGATCCCCCCGAAGGAGAAGATCGCCACCAGGCCGTCGTTGTAGACGAGGCGCGCAACCAGCAGCCGGAAGACGTGGGGGAAGGAACGCAGGCGCCGGAACGCCGCGGCGGCGCGGGCGAAGCCGGTCTCCGCCTCCGGGTCCGGCGGCGCCGGCTCCCGCAGCAGGAGGAGGGCCGGCAGGGAGAAGACGAGGAACCACCCGGCGACCAGGAGGTTGGTCGCGCGGACGTGCAGGTCCCCCTCCCGGGGCAGCAGGTCCGCGTTGACGATCCAGAGCCCCCCGACGAGGCAGAGCAGCCCCCCGGCGTACCCGAGGGCCCAGGCCATGCCGCTCGCGCGACCCGTCCGCTCGGGAGGCGCGACCGACGGCAGGAACGCGTTGTAGAAGGCGCCCGCCAGCTCGTAGCAGGTGTTCGCCGCGACGAAGACGACGAGGGCGGGAAGCCAGCGGGGCGGTGCGATCGCCGCGAGGCCGGCGGTGAGGCCGATCGTCGCGAGGGTCAGGCCCCGGAACCAGGCGACCCGGCTCGCGCGCCGGTCCGCCCGGGCGCCGAGGACCGGGCCGAGGAGGGCGACGAGCAGGGCCGACACCGTGATCCCCCACGACCAGAGGGCGGTGCCGGCGGCCTCGTCCTCCGCCATCCGCTTCGTGAACCAGGTGGCGTACACGAAGGTGACGACCAGGGTGGTGAACGACGAGTTGGC
>JAMOQA010000230.1 GCA_027064265.1 Acidobacteriota bacterium | reverse complement strand
GGTCCGGGCCTTCGTCACGTTCCGCCGGTTCAACCTCCAGGACAGCCTGGCGCCCCTCGGCAGCTTCACCGCGGTCTTCCTCCGGTACGTGGCGATCTACTTCGACACCCCGTTCAAGCGGGACCTGTTCGACCGGATCGCCCGGGTGCTGGAGCCGGGGGGCGTCCTGTTCCTCGGCGCATCCGAGTCCCTGGCCGGCCACAGCGACGCGTTCGAGACCGTGCAGGAGGGGCGGGCGGTCTGGTACGTGCCCCGGGGCACGGGCGAGGCCGCCCGGTGGGCGCCGTCGGCCGCCCGGGCCACGAAGTCTCCCGCGGAGGGCTCGCGGCCGCAGGTGGAGCCGCGCAACGAGGCCCCGGCGGCTCCCGCGTGTCCCGTCGCCGCTTCCCGGCCCCCCGCGGCGAAGAGCGGCGGCCTCGACCGGGCCGAGCACGAGGCGCTGCTGCGGCGGCTCCGGGAGATGCGGGAGAGGACCCTCGCCCGGATCGGGCGCGGCGGAAGCGGGAAGAAGGAAGACTAGCCTCCCTCGTTCCGGCGCCGGGCGAGTTCCACCAGCTCGGCGAGGATCTCGAGGGCCCGGCGCGGGGTGGTGTCGTCCGGGTCGATCCCGGCGAGGCGCGCCAGGATCTCCTCGGCCGCGGGGTCGGACCGCGGCGCGGCGAACAGGTCCAGCTGGAGGGGGGCGCCGGGAGCCGGGCGGACCAGGTCCCGGGCCCCGGCGTGCTCGGCGACCAGGTTCTCGAGGATCTCCCGGGCACGCCGGACCACCGGGTCGGGCAGCCCCGCCAGCCGGGCCACGTGGATCCCGTAGGACCTGTCGGAAGCTCCCGGCTCCACCCGGTGGAGGAAGATCACCTCGTGGCCGTGTTCCCGGACGGTGATGTGGACGTTCGCGAGCCGCGGCAGACGTGTCGCGAGTTCCGTCAGCTCGTGGTAGTGGGTGGCGAAGAGGGTCTTGGGGCGCACCCGCGGATGGTCGTGGAGGTGCTCGACGACGGCCCAGGCGATCGCCATCCCGTCCCACGTGGACGTTCCCCGGCCGATCTCGTCCAGGACGACGAGGCTCCGTTCCGTCGCCCCGTGGAGGATGTTCGCCGTCTCGATCATCTCGACCATGAAGGTCGACTCGCCCCCGGCCAGGTTGTCGGCGGCGCCGACCCGGCAGAAGACCCGGTCGACGACCCCGATCCGGGCTTCCCGGGCCGGGACGAAGGAGCCGACCTGGGCCATCAGGACGAGGAGGGCGACCTGGCGCAGGTAGGTGCTCTTGCCCCCCATGTTGGGCCCGGTGACCACCAGGATCCGCTGGTCGTCGTCCAGGCGGCAGTCGTTCGGCACGAACCCGCCGGCCCCGACCAGGCGTTCCACCACGGGGTGACGACCGTCGACGATCTCGAGCCGATCCTCCTCGTCGACGACGGGCCGGACGTACCCCTCGGTGGCGGCCACCTCGGCGAGGGACGCGAGGGCGTCCAGGTCGCCGATCACGTCGGCGGTCTCCCGGAGGCGGGAGCCGCGCCGGACGACCTCCCGCAGCAGCTCGTCGAAGAGCTCCCGTTCCCTCGTCCCGACCCGCTCCTCCGCCGAGAGGATCCGCGCTTCCAGTTCCTTCAGCTCGGGCGTGACGAACCGTTCGCCGCTCGCCAGGGTCTGGCGGCGCTCGTAGTCCTCCGGCACCCGGGAGAGGTTCGCGCGGGTCACCTCGATGAAGTACCCGAAGACCTTGTTGTACCGGACCTTGAGGGAGGGAATGCCGGTTCGCTCCCGTTCCCGGGCCTCGATCGCCGCGACCAGCCTGCGCCCTCCGCGGGCGAGTTCCCGGGCCTCGTCCAGGTCGGTGTCGTATCCCTCGCGGATCACCCGCCCTTCCCCCGGTGCCCCTCCCGGTTCGTCGGCGAGGGCCCGCGCGAGCAGCCCGAGAAGATCCTCGAGGCGGTCGAGGCGGCCGGCCAGGTCGCGCCCGAGGGGCGTCGCGATGCGGCCGAGGGCATCTCCGAGGGGGGCCAGCCCCTCGAGGGATCGCCGGAGGGCGGCGAGGTCGTGGGGCGTCGCCGTTCCCAGGGCCGCCCTCCCCAGGAGGCGTTCCAGGTCCCGGATGCCGCCCAGGACCTCGCGGATCTCGTCCCGAAGTCCCGGGTCGTCGACGAGGGCGCCGACCACCTCCTGCCGCCGATGGATCGCCCCGGCGTCCCGCAGGGGCGCGAGGATCCAGGAACGCAGGCGCCGGGCTCCGACCGGGGTCCGGGTCCGGTCCAGCACCTCGAGGAGCGTGTGCCGCCGCGTGGCGTCCCGGAGGTTCCGGACCAGCTCCAGGTTGCGGCGGGTCGAGGCGTCGAGCAGGAGGATCTCCCCCTCGTCCTCCACCCGGAGCCGGTCGAGGTGGCGGGGGCGCGCGTGCTGGGTGTCCTCGAGGTGCCTGAGCGCCGCCGCGGCCGCCGCCAGTCCCGGGTGGTCGGGGGGGCAGCCGAAGGCGTCGAGGGACCGGACGCCCAGGTAGTCGAGCACCGTCGACGGGGCGAGGCCCGGGTGGAACCGGTCCGGCGGGGTCGTCGTCACGACCGGACGGGCCCCGGAGATCTCCGGGAGGTGACGGGTCACCGTCTCCTCGCCCCCCTCGGGCACCAGGACCTCCCGGACCTCGTGCCGCGCCAGCAGGTCCGCGACCCCGGCCCCGTCCTCGCGGCGCGCGAGGAGCATCTCCCCGGTGGAGAGGTCGACGAGGGCGATCCCCCAGTTCGGATCACCCTCTCCCGGGGGGGCGATGGCGGCGAGCCACAGCCCCCGGTCCGGCGCGAGGCGTTCCGGGTCGGCAAAGGTGCCCGGGGAAAGGACGCGCACGACCTCGCGCCGGACCATCCCCTTCGCCT
>JAMOQA010000229.1 GCA_027064265.1 Acidobacteriota bacterium | reverse complement strand
CGGGGATAACATACAAGGGGCGCGGCGTGCTGCGCCCGTCCGCAGCGTGCTGCGCCCGCGCGCCGCGGAGCGGCGCTCAGGCGTCGGTGGGGACGGAAAAGTACCGCGCCGCCGGGTGGTGGAAGACCAGGGCGGAGACCGACGCTTCCGGTTCCATCATCAGGTCGTCGGTGAGGCGGACGCCGATCGTCTCGTCTGGACGCAGCAGGTCGAAGAGGACGCGCTGGCCGGCGAGGTCCGGGCAGGCCGGGTAGCCGAACGACACCCGGATGCCCCGGTACCGGCCCCGCAGCAGGTCGGCGGCGGAGAGGTCCGGCGGGTCCGGGAAGCCCCAGCGGCGGCGGATCTCCCGGTGGAGCCACTCGGCGCTCGCCTCGGCGAGCTCGAGGGCGAGGGCGGAGAGGGCATGGGAGGCGAGCAGCTCGCCCGCCTCGCGCAGCTCGAACGCCCCTTCCTGCCAGCCCGGGCCGACGGTGACGACGAGAAGGGCGATGCCGTCGGAGCGTTCGCCGACCGGCTCGACCCAGTCGGCCACGGAGAGACGCTCTCCTTCCGGCTGCCGCGGGAAGGAGAGGCGTGCGAGGACCGGGTCGGCGGGGGAGCGGACGGGCCGTTCGGCGAGGAGCAGGTCGTTTCCCTCCGAGGCCGCGTGGAGGAACCGGAAGACGCCCCGGGGCGCGAGCCAGCCCCGTTCCCGGGCCTTGTCGAGAACGGCGCGCACCGTGTCGCGCAGGCGGGCCAGTTTCTCGTCTCCCTCCTGCTCGAGCCGACGGACGGGGCCGCGCAGCCCCAGGTGGCGGCCGTAGAGGGCCTGCTCGTTGACGAGGGCGAGGGCTCCCTCCAGGGGGATCTCGATCGCCTCGGGGTCGGTGCCGGGAACGGCCGGCACGTCGGGGGCGGGGGGAACCGAGCGGCCGGGTGCAGCGGCGGGCGGGGCCGGCGCGGCGGCCCCGGCGGTGGCCTCGTCGGCCGGGGCCTTCGGGGCGTCTGCCGCCTCCCGCGCGAGGCGCTCCCGTTCCGCCGGGTCGAGGAGCCGACCGGCGAGCTCCAGGCCCTCCATCGCGTCCCGGGCGTAGAGGACGAGGCCGTCCCCGTAGCGCGGGGCGATCCTCTCCCGGGTGAAGCGCCCGGTGAGGGCGGCGCCGCCGACCAGCATCGGCACGGAGAAGCCCCGGGCCGCCAGGTCCTCCGCCGTCGCCGCCATCTGGTGGGCGGACCGGACCAGGAGGCCCGACAGGCCGACCACGTCCGGCCGATGCCGCTCGATCGCCGCGGCCAGGGTGGCCGGGTCGACCCTCGTTCCCAGGTCGACGACGGTGAAGCCGTTGTTCTCGAGGAGCATCCCGACGAGGTTCTTGCCGATGTCGTGGACGTCGCCGCGCACGGTGGCGAGGAGCACGGTCCCCCGGCTGCCTCCGCCCCCCGCCCGGCGCAGGTGCGGCTCGAGCCAGGCGACCGCCGCCTTCATCACCTCGGCGGACTGGAGCACCTCGGCGACGATCAGGTCGCCCCGCCCGAAGAGCCGTCCGACCTCGGCCATGCCGTCCAGGAGGGGACCGTTCACGATCTCGAGGGGTTCCATCCGGACGAGGGCCTCGGCCAGGTCCTCCTCGAGCCCTTCCCGGTCCGCCTCGACGATCCGCCGGGTGAGCCGGGCCGCGACCGGCTCGAAGGGCCGGGCGCGACCGCGGGTCGCCTGCTCCCTGCCGCGGCCGCGGAAGAGGGCGACGAACCGGGCGACCGGGTCGTCGCCGCGTCCGTGGAGCAGGTCGAGGGCGGCCTCCCGTTCACCCTCCGGGATCGACGGCCAGCGCACCAGGCGCTCCGCGTCGACGATCGCGAGGTCGAGCCCCGCCTCCGCCGCCTCGTGGAGGAAGACCGCGTTGAGCACCCGGCGGGCCGCCGGCGGGAGCCCGAAGGAAACGTTGGAGATCCCCAGGAGGGTGAGGACCCCGGGCAGTTCCTCCCGGATCCGGCGCAGCCCCTCGACGGTCTCCCGGGCGGAGCCACGGTACGCCTCGTCCCCGCTGGCGCAGGGGAAGACGAGCGGATCGACGACCAGGTCCCGGCGGGGGATCCCGTGTTCCTCCTCGAGGAGTCGCACCGCGCGGCGGGCGACCTCGAGCTTCCGCTCCGCCGTCGTCGCCATTCCCTCCTCGTCGATGCACCCGACGACCAGGGCCGCGCCGTAGCGACGGGCGAGGGCGGCGACCCGCGCCATCCGTTCCCCGCCGTCCTCGAGGTTGACCGAGTTGACCAGGGGCTTCCCCGGGGCGAGGCGGAGGGCCGCCTCGAGCACGTGCGGGTCCGTCGTGTCGAGGACGTACGGGACCCGCACCCGGCGGAGCAGCGCGGAGAGGATGGCGACCATCGCCTCCCGCTCGTCCAGGTCCGGGTCGGCGACGCAGACGTCGATCGCCTGGGCGCCGCCGCGGACCTGCGCCCGGCCGATCGCCGCGGCGCGATCCCACTCGCCGCGGCGGACCAGCTCGCGGAACTTCCGGGAGCCGATCACGTTCGTCCGCTCGCCGACCAGGATCGGCTTGCGCTCGACGTCGAGGGGGAGGGGGTCGATGCCGGCGAGGCGGGGCGCCATCCGGTTCCGGGGGACGGGCGTGCGCGGGACGTGTCGGCGGGCGAGCTCGACGAAGGCGCGGATATGATCGACCGCCGTCCCACAGCAGCCGCCGATCACGTTGAGCCAGCCCCGTTCGAGGAACCGGTCGAGGACCGCCGCCATGTGCTCCGGCGTCTCCCCGTAGTTTCCCTCGGGGTCGGGCAGGCCCGCGTTGGGGACGCAGGCGACCGGGAAGGGGGCGATCGCCGCGAGGGTGCGGATCGACTCCGCCATGTCCTCGGGCCCGGTGGCG
>JAMOQA010000228.1 GCA_027064265.1 Acidobacteriota bacterium | reverse complement strand
GAACCGGTGGGACCCGTGACGAGGAACATCCCGTACGGCTCCCGGATGAACTTCCGGACCTTCTTCAGGACGTCGGGCTCGAACCCGCAGACCTCGAGGCTCAGCGTCTTGAACTTCTCCGACGCGGATTCCTTGTCGAGGATCCGGATGACGCAGTCCTCGCCGTGCACCGTCGGGATGATGCTGACCCGGAAGTCGACCGTCCGGCCCTTGATCCGCAGCTTGAAACGCCCGTCCTGGGGGATCCGCTTCTCGGAGATGTCCAGCTCGGACATCACCTTGATCCGGGAGATGATCGAGTTGTGGAACCGCTTGTCGATCGGTTCCATCGCCTGGTAGAGCACGCCGTCGATGCGGTACTTCACGACGACGTCCCGCTCCCGCGACTCGATGTGGATATCCGAGGCCCGGCGCTGGAGCGCGTTGAAGATCGTCGAGTCGACCAGCTTGACGATCGGGCTCTGGTCGGCGGTGATCCGGTCGATCGACAGGATCTCCTCGCCGTCCTCGTCCTCCCGGACGATCTGGATCCGCAGTTCCTCGGTCGCCTCCTCGAGCACCCGCTGGGAGGACTCCGACCGCTTGAGGATCTCCTGGATGGCGGACCGGGTGCCGACGACGATCTCGATCGGCTGCCCGAGCAGCAGTTCCAGCTCGTCGATCATCAGGACGTCGGTCGGGTCGGTGACGACGACGACGAGGCGCTCGCCCTCCTTCCGGTACGGCACGAAGTTGTACCGGAACATCAGCTCGACGGGGATCGTCTCGAACAGCTCGTGATCGATGGACAGGTCCTTGAGGTCGACGAACTCCAGCCCCAGCCGCTCCGCGCGGATGCGGGCCTCGATCTCCTCGTTGACCGAGTCCTGGACGGGACCGCCGGCGTCGGGGTCGAGGGTCCCGGGGGGTGTCGTCTCGCTCATGGCGTCCTCCTCCCGCGCTCCGTCACAGCGTGCTCGAGTTGGCGTACACCTGGAGCAGCGGGTAGTAGATCGCGAGCAGCATCATGCCGACCATCACGGCCATGAACACCAGCAGGGCCGGTTCCACGAGGGAGACCATCGTCTGCATCTGGTGCTCGATCTCCTCGTCGATGAAGTTGGCGACATGCTCGAGCATCTCCGCGAGGCTGCCCGACGACTCGCCGATCTTGACCATCTCGATCATCATGTCGGGGAAGAGCCCGGTCTCCTCGAGGGAGGACCAGAGGGCCGCCCCCTCCCGGACCTTCAGCGCCACCGTGCGGATCGCCTCGCCGTAGACCGGGGTCCCGATGGTCCGGCCGACGATCTCGAGGCAGCTCACCAGCGGGATGCCACCCGCCACCAGGGTGGACAGGGTCCGCGCGAAGCGGGTGACCACGAACTGCTGGGCGATCGGACCGATCAGCGGCGCCCGGTAGATCGCCTTCTCCGTCAGGACCCGGCCCACCGGCGTCCGCTTCCAGACGAGGAAGGCCAGCACCAGCACGACCAGGATGCCCATCCAGGCGAGGGCCTTCTCCCGCATCGCGGTCGAGAGCGCCAGCAGTGCCCTCGTCAGGAGGGGGAGCTCGGCGCCGAAGTCGGAGAAGAAGCCCTGGAACTTCGGCAGGACGTAGGTCATCAGGACCATCGTGAGGCCGAGAGCCATCACGACGAGGATCGCCGGGTAGGTGAACGCGGAGACGACCTTCCGCCGGATCCCCATCAGGGTCTGGGTGAACCGGATGTACCGCTGCAGGACCGTCGCGACCTCGCCGCTCCGCTCGCCCGACGCGATCGTGCTCGCGTAGAGGGGCGGGAAGATCTCCTGGGCCTCGAACGCCTCGGAGAGGGACTCCCCCGACTTCACCCGGTCGTGAACCTCCCGGAGTGCCTCCCGGAACACCGGGTTCTTGCGCCGCTCGATCAGGAGGGACAGGGCCTCGAGGATCGGGATCCCGGCCCGGATCAGGGCGGCGAACTCCTGGTTGAAGAACAGGAACTCCTTCATGTTGACCCGGCGGCGACGCCGGAAGAGGTCCCGCAGCGCCGCCACGACCGGTGACTGGCGCCGGATCGAGAGGACGAGGTAGTCCTGTTCCTCGAGCTCCCGGCGCAGGGCCTCGGCGCTCTCGGCGGTGTAGGCGCGCTCGACGACCTCGCCGGTCGCCGTCGCCAGGCGGCAGCGGAATTCTGGCATCGCTACTCCCCTCCCGGGGCCGCCGGATCGAGGGTCCAGGCCTCGATGGCGACGAAGAGGGCCCGGTCGCGGCCCCGGGACGGGGCGCCGACCAGGTTCATCCTGCCCTCGGGAAGGTTCAGCGTCCAACCGAGAACCCGGCGCGGGGCCGCGAGCCCCGACGCCGCCTCGCGCGGAACCGGCAACCGGAACAGCTCGAACGGTTCCAGCCGGATCGTCCCCTGGTCGGGATCGACCGCCGCCACCCGGAAGACGACCTGCCAGTCGTCCCCGAGGAGGGCCTCCGCCCGGCCCCCCTCGGAGACGCGCAGGGTCACGGATCCCAGGCGCTCGAAGTGGCTCCAGCGCATCACCTCGGAGAGGGTGCGCGAGACCCCGCGGATCTCCTCGAGGACGCCTTCCCCCGCGGGAGGATCCATCGTCGCCAGCACCAGGCTGACCGTGATCTCGACCGAGCGGGGAGGAACGTCCCACGAGACCAGGGCCTGGCGGATCCGCTCCAGGTTGTCCGGCGTGTCGTCCACGGTGACGACCCGGAGGGGCTTGCTGACCCGGTAGGCCCCGCAGGGCCCGACCAGCTGGTCGAGGAGGAGGGCCGCCTCGGCCATCGAGTGGAACCGCACGGGGAAGACCCGCCGCTCGACGGCGGTCCCCGGGCACCCCCCGGCATCGCCCGCCGGGGGACCCGGCGCCGCCGCCGCGAGGGCGAG
>JAMOQA010000227.1 GCA_027064265.1 Acidobacteriota bacterium | reverse complement strand
ACCTCGCGGGGTGGACCGCCGACCGGCAGCTCCGCCGGGCGAAGGAGGCGATCGCCCTCCAGCGGGACGCCCTCGAGCTGAACCGGGCCCGGCGGCGGCACGGGCTGGTCTCCGACCTGGAGGTCGCCCAGTCGGAGCGGGTCCTCGCCTCGTCCCTGGCCCTGCTGCCGAACCTCCGGGCCCACATCGCCCGCAACCGCCACGCCCTGGCCGTGCTGCTGGGGAAGGCGCCCTCCGAGTTCGACCTGGAATACCCGGACCGACCGGTGCCGGTCCCGGAACTGGACCTCGATCCCGGGGTGCCGGCGGACCTCCTGCGGCGGCGGCCCGACGTGATCGCCGCCGAGCGCGAGCTGGCGTCCCGCACCGCGAAGGTCGGGGTGGCCCTGGCCGACCTCTACCCCTCGCTCTCCCTCCGGGGCTTCGTCGGCGCGTCCTCCGCCGAGGTGGGGGACCTGCTCGATGCCGACAGCTTCCGCTGGAAGGTCGAGGCGCCTCTGAGGTGGCGCATCTTCGAGGGCGGGCGGATCCGGGCGCGGGTCGAGGGGGAGCGGGCCCGGGTGGAACAGGCGCTCGCCGGGTACGAGCAGGCGGTGCTGGTGGCGATCCGCGAGGTGGAGGACGCCCTGGTCGCCTGGCGGGAGAAGCGGGCCCGGGCCGAGGCGATGGCCCACGCGGAGGAGGTGGCCGCCCGGACGCTGCACCTCTCGCGGGTGCTCTACCGGGACGGGCTCTCCGACTACCTGGCGACCCTGGACGCCGAGCAGGCGTCGTTCCGCGCCGTGATCGACGCGGCCGGGGCCCGGGGAGAGGCGGCGCAGGCGCTGGTCGACCTCTTCCGTGCCCTCGGTGGCGGGTGGCCGGCCCCGGCCGGCGACGAGGAGAACGACCGATGAGACGGACCCGGAAGGACACGGCGGCCCGGGAGACGCGCCGGGCGGGGAGGGGCTCCTCCCTCGCTCTCGGCCTCGCGCTGGCCCTGGCGGCGGCGGCCGCGGGGTGCGGCGGCGGCAACCATTACGCACCGCCGCCCCCGCCGAAGGTGCAGGTGGCCACCCCGGTGCAGCGGGACGTCACGGTCTACGAAACATTCACCGGACGGTTCTCCGCCTCCGAGACCGTGGAGATCCGGGCCCGGGTCCCGGGGTACCTGCGGAAGGTCCACTTCCGGGACGGGCAGCCGGTGAAGAAGGATCAGCTCCTCTTCACCATCGACTCCCGGGCCTACGACGCGGCCGTCCACGGCGCGGAGGCCGACCTGCTCGCCGCCCGGGCCGCGCTGAAGTTCGCGGAGAACGAGCTGGCCCGCCGGGAGGACGCCTGGCACGAGAACGCGGTCAGCGAGCTGGACTACCTGCGCGCCGCCGCCGAGCGGGACAAGGCCCGCGCCGCCGTCGCGGCGGCGGAGGCCCACCTCGAGGCGGCCCGCCTCGACCGGTCGTTCACCGAGGTCCGGTCCCCGATCGACGGGGTGATCGACCGGGCGCTGGTCCACGAGGGGAACCTGGTCGGGCAGGGACAGCCGACGGTGCTCGCCGTCGTCCGCCGGATCGACCCGATGGACTTCTACTTCAGCCTGGACGAGCGCTCGCTGGTCCGGCTCAAGCAGGAACTGCAGGCCGCCGCGGAGGCCGGCCGCGCCGCCTCCGACGAGGGACCCCCGATCCACCTCGCCCTGGCCGGCGAGGACGAGTTCGCCCGGGAAGGCCGGGTGACCTGGATGGATACCGCGGTGGACCGGGAGACCGGGACGATCCGGGTGCGCGCGACCCTCGCGAACCCGGACGGCATCCTGGTCGACGGCGCCTTCGCCCGGGGCCGGGTGCCGGTTCGCGTGCTCGAGGACGCCCTGCTGGTGCCCGAGGTCGCCCTCGGGGTCGACCAGGTCGGCTCGTACGTCTACGTCGTCGGGGACGACGGGAAGGTCGCCCGCCGCGACGTGCGGACCGGGCCCCGGGACGGGACGCTGCGGGTGATCTCGGCGGGGCTCGAGCCGGGAGACCGGGTGGTGGTCCGCGGGCTCGCCCGAGTGCGGCCGGGGATCGAGGTCGAGGTGGAGGACGCGGAGAGCGCCGGCAAGACGCCCGGCGCCACGCCCGCCGGCGAGGCCCGCTGATGTTCAGCCGGTTTTTCATCGAGCGGCCGATCTTCGCGTCGGTGATCGCGCTGTTCACCGTCCTCGCGGGCGCGGCGGCCCTGCTGAGCCTGCCGGTGGCCCTCTACCCGGACATCACGCCTCCGACCGTGCGGGTCAACGCCGTCTACCCCGGGGCGGACCCCCAGTCGATCGCCGAGGCGGTGGCCGAGCCGATCGAGGCCCAGGTCAACGGCGTCGAGGGGATGCTCTACATGAGCTCCACCTGTGCGGCGGATG
>JAMOQA010000226.1 GCA_027064265.1 Acidobacteriota bacterium | reverse complement strand
GGTACATCATCCACACCTACAGCGGCTTCGAGAACAAGGTCAAGCAGTCGCTGCGGCAGCGGGCCGATGCCTACGGGATGGGGGACAAGATCGGCGAGATCCTGGTGCCCACCGAGGATGTCGTCGAGATTCGTGACGGCAAGAAGGTCCATACCAAGCGCAAGTTCTTCCCGGGTTACGTGCTCGTGCACATGGAGATGTCCGACGAGGCGTGGCACGTCGTCCGGTCCACGCCGAAGGTGACCGGGTTCGTCGGTGCCACCGGTTCCGGCCAGAAGCCCGTTCCCCTCACCCGGGAGGAGGTCGACCGGATCCTCAACCAGGTCCACGTCACGAAGGAGAAGCCGAAGCCGAAGATGGACTTCCGCGTCGGCGAGACCGTGAAGATCATCGACGGCGCCTTCGTCGACTTCACCGGCACGGTGGAGGAGATCAACGAGGACCGCGCGACCCTCAAGGTGATGGTCAGCATCTTCGGGCGCGCCACCCCCGTGGAGCTCGAGTTCCACCAGGTCAAGCGACCCGAGTAAGGCGATACCTGCCGGGAGCCGGGTGAGAGCCCCGGCGCTTGCACCGGCGAGAGGGAGACATGGCCAAGAAGGTCATCGCCGTCGTCAAGCTGCACTGCCAGGCGGGCAAGGCCACACCTGCCCCCCCCGTCGGGCCGGCGCTCGGACAGCACGGCGTCAACATCATGGAGTTCTGCAAGGCGTTCAACGCCAGGACGCAGGGGCAGGGCGACCTGATCATCCCCGCGGTGATCACCATCTACGCCGACAAGTCCTTCACGTTCATCACCAAGACCCCGCCGGCGTCGGTGCTGCTGATGAAGGCGGCCGGGATCCAGAAGGGATCCGGGGAGCCGAACCGGGTCAAGGTGGGGAAGGTGACCCGCGCCCAGCTCGAGGAGATCGCGAAGCTCAAGGAGCCCGATCTCACCGCCGCCGACATGGACGCCGCCGTGCGGACCATCGCCGGCAGCGCCCGGAGCATGGGCATCGAAGTCGTCGACTGAGCGGGGAGAGGACCATGCCGAAGCGCGGAAAGAAGTACCGGGCGGCGATCGAGAAGGTCGAGAAGCGCCCCTACGGGATCGAGGAGGCGATGGCCAAGGTGAAGGAGATCGCCTGGGCCAACTTCGACGAGACGGTCGAGGTGGCGCTGCTCCTCGGGGTCGACCCGCGGCACGCGGACCAGATGGTCCGCGGCACCGTGGTGCTGCCCCACGGCACGGGGCAGACCCTCCGGGTCCTGGCGATCGCCGGTGGCGAGAAGTACCAGGAGGCCGAGCAGGCCGGGGCCGATATCGTGATGACCGGCGAGGAGGCGGTGGAGAAGATCTCCGGCGGCTTCCTCGAGTTCGACGCGGTGGTGGCGACCCCCGACGTGATGCGGTTCATCGGGCGCCTCGGGAAGATCCTCGGACCCCGCGGCCTGATGCCGAACCCGAAGACCGGCACGGTCACCATGGAGATCGGCAAGGCGATCCAGGAGATCAAGGCCGGCAAGGTGGAGTTCCGGGTCAACAAGACCTCGATCATCCACGGGATCATCGGCAAGGAGTCGTTCCCGCCGGAGAAGCTGGTCGACAACTTCAAGGCGTTCGTCGGGGCCGTCCAGCGCGCGAAGCCGGCGGCGGCCAAGGGGCGCTACATCCGGACCGTCCACGTGGCCACCTCGATGTCCCCGAGCATCGAGATCGACCTGGCCGAGGTGGACCGGATCCAGCAGGCCGAGCGGGCCTGACCGGGGAGGCGAGGCGATGAGGACCAGAGCGGAGAAGGAAGCCCTCGTCGAGGAGATCCGGCAGGTCTTCGAGGGTGCCAACAGCATCTTCCTGGTCAGCCTGACCGGCCTGACGGTGAACGAGGTCAACGAGCTGCGCGCGAACCTGCGGCAGAAGGGCGCCCGGGTCCGGGTCGTCAAGAACCGGCTGGCGAAGCGCGCGGCGGCGGACAGCGTGGTCGCCGGCCTCGAGAAGTGGTTCGTCGGTCCGACGGCGGTCGTCTACCACCCCGAGGAGCCGGTCACGATGGCGAAGGCGCTGGTCGACTTCGCCAAGGACCACCCGCAGCTCGAGATCAAGGCGGGCCTGATCGATCGCAGCGACGTCGTGGACGGCGAGCAGGCGAAGGCGATCAGCAAGATGCCCGACCTGGACGGGCTGCGTTCGCAGATCCTCTCGCTGCTGCAGGCGCCGGCCGGGCAGCTGGTGAGGCTTCTCAATACCCCGGCCACGCAGCTGGCGCGTGTGCTGGAGCAGCGTAGCAAGCAGGAAGGCCAGGAGTAACGCAGGTTTCGTCAACGACTCCCGGCCCGCACGCACCGGGCCCGGGCGCGAGGGAGATGAACGTCATGGCTGCAGACCTCAACCAGATCGTGGAGACCCTGAGCGAGCTGACCCTGATGGAGGCGGCGAACCTCGTCAAGATGCTCGAGGAGAAGTGGGGCGTGACCGCCGCCGCGCCGGTGGCCGTCGCGGCCGTCGGCGCCGCGGGTGGCGCCGAGGAGGCCCAGGAGGAGAAGACGGAGTTCGACGTCATCCTCGAGGCGGTCGGCGAGAAGAAGATCAACGTGATCAAGGCGGTCCGCGAGGTGACCACCCTCGGGCTGAAGGAGGCGAAGGAGCTGGTCGAGTCCGCGCCGAAGGCCATCAAGGAGGGGGTCTCCAAGGAAGAGGCCGAGGAGATCAAGAAGAAGTTCGAGGAAGTCGGAGCCACGGTCTCCATCAAGTAGCTGCTCCGACGAGGAGCCGGGTTCGGCCCGTGTCGGTGCGTCGCGACAGGTTCCTGGCCGTCCCCCGCCGGCGGGGGAAGGGAGGGGTCTGTCGCGCGCACCCGTCGGTCGTTCCCTGCCGGCGCCGCCCGCCGCGGGCCGGTCTCGCGCATGTCCTTCCCGGTGGGGACGGTTGCGCGCTTCGCGGTACTCCGCCCGTTCCAGGGGCGGGGGTCGCATCGTTCCTTTCTCCCGTGGGGTGAGCCCAGATGGCGACTGCCGAGATCCATTCCCGGAAGAGGCTTGACTTCTCGAAGATCGCGACGAACATCGCGATCCCCAACCTGATCGAGGTCCAGAAGCGGTCGTACGAGCGCTTCCTCCAGATGTACACGGCGCCCGAGGATCGCGAGGACATCGGCCTGCAGGCGGTCTTCAAGTCGATCTTCCCGATCGTGGACTTCCGCGAGACCTGCAGCCTCGAGTTCATCTCCTACTCGATCGGGAACTGGGCCTGCAAGTGCGGGCGGCTCCAGGGGATCGAGAAGCTCCGCGTCGTCTGCCGCGGTTGCCACAAGCCCTTCGTCGTGCGCGAGCCGAAGCTGGCCGAGTTCCCGTGCCCGAGCTGCGGCGAGCTGAACCCGAACCGCCTCGAGGTCTGCGAGGAGTGCGGCGAGCCGGTCGGGCTGAAGCCGAAGTACGAGGTCAGCGAGTGCCAGGAGCGGGGGATGAGCTACAACGTCCCGCTCAAGGTCACCGTCCACCTCGTCGTCTACGACAAGGATCCGGAGACCGGCGCCCAGTCGATCCGCGACATCAAGGAGGAGGAGGTCTTCTTCGGCGAGGTGCCGATGCTCACCGACAACGGCACCTTCATCATCAACGGCACGGAGAGGGTGATCGTCTCCCAGCTCCACCGTTCGCCGGGCGTGTTCTTCCAGGCGACGCCGGACCGCTCCACGTACATGGCGAAGATCATCCCCTACCGGGGCGCCTGGGTGGAGTTCGAGTATGACCAGAAGCAGATCCTGAACGTCCGGATCGACCGCAAGCGGAAGTTCTACGGGACGATCTTCCTCCGGGCCCTCGGGCTCGCGACCGACGAGGAGATGCTCCGGGAGTTCTACACCCCGACGGAGATCCTCCTCGAGGAGGACCAGGTCCTCTGGAGCGTCGGACCGGGCCTGCTCCTCAAGAAGTCGGCGAAGGAGATCCGCGACCCGAAGGGGAAGAAGGTCCTGGTGCGCAAGGGCGTCAAGATCCGCAAGGCGAACCTGCGGCGCCTCGAGGACGCGGGGATCGGCCACGTCCCGCTGCCCGAGGAGGAGTTCCAGGGGGTGGTCGCCCTCGAACCGGTGATCCACCCGGAGACCGGCGAGGTGATCGTCGACACCAACGAGGAGATCACGCCGGAGAAGCTCCAGGAGATCCGCGAGGCGGGGGTCGAGCGCCTGGTGGTCATCCTGCCGCAGTCCGACCCGGTCGGGCCGGTCCTCCACGAGACGCTGAAGAAGGACACGGTCCGGACGCCGGAAGAGGCCCTGATCGAGATCTACCGCAAGCTGCGTCCCGGCGACCCGCCGACGATCGACGCGGCCCGGAAGCTGTTCGACTCGATGTTCTTCGATCCCCAGCGGTACGACTTCTCCCGCGTCGGGCGGCTGAAGTTCAACACGAAGCTGGGGATGAACAAGTCCCTCGACGAGAAGATCCTCCAGCCGGACGACTTCTACGCGGTGATCCGCTACTTCCTGCGGCTGCCCCAGGGGGACGTGCCCCTCGACGACATCGACCACCTGGGCAGCCGGCGCGTCCGGTCGGTGGGCGAGCTCCTGGAGAACCAGTTCCGGATCGGCCTGATCCGGATGGAGCGGGCGATCAAGGAGAAGATGTCGGTCTACCCGGAGATGGCGACCGCCATGCCCCGGGACCTGATCAACTCCAAGCCGGTGGTCGCCGCGGTCCAGGAGTTCTTCGGGTCGAGCCAGCTCTCCCAGTTCATGGACCAGACGAACCCGCTGTCCGAGGTGACCCACAAGCGGCGCCTTTCCGCCCTCGGACCCGGCGGGCTCTCCCGCGAGCGGGCCGGGTTCGAGGTGCGGGACGTGCACCCCTCCCACTACGGCCGGATCTGCCCGATCGAGACCCCGGAAGGGCCGAACATCGGGCTGATCTCGTCCCTCGCCTGCTACGCCCGGATCAACGACTACGGGTTCATCGAGTCGCCCTACCGGAAGGTGATCGACGGGCGGATCGTCGACCACGTCCAGGTGACCTACGCGGGCGACTCGGACCTCTCGGTGGGCGACGTGCTGCCGGAGGAGAAGTTCAACCGGCTGCGGCGGAAGCTCGAGAAGGAAGGGAAGCGGCCGCCGAAGGCGGAGCCGTACGCGTTCTACCTGACCGCCTGGGAGGAGGACCAGCTGACGATCGCCCAGGCGAACGCCCCCGTCGACGAGAAGGGTTGTTTCGTCAACGAGCGGGTCACCGCGCGGAAGGGCGGGTCGTTCATCTACGCGCCGCGGGAGGAGATCGACTTCATCGACGTCTCCCCGAAGCAGCTGGTCTCCGTCGCGGCCTCGCTGATCCCGTTCCTCGAGAACGACGACGCGAACCGGGCCCTGATGGGCTCGAACATGCAGCGGCAGGCGGTGCCGCTCCTGCAGCCGGAGGCGCCGATCGTCGGGACCGGGATGGAGGAGCCCACGGCGCGGGACTCGGGCGCGGTGGTGATCTGCCGCCGCTCGGGGATCGTCGACAAGATCGACGCGACCCGGATCATCGTCCGCGTCACCGGCACGGAGGGCAGCGAGGACTTCGGGGCGGACGTCTACTCCCTGATCAAGTTCCGGCGTTCGAACCAGAACACCTGCATCAACCAGAAGCCGCTGCTGAAGCAGGGTGACCGCGTGGTGGCCGGACAGGTGCTCGCCGACGGTCCGTGCACCGACCAGGGCGAGCTGGCCCTCGGCCGGAACGTGCTGGTCGCCTTCATGCCCTGGCGGGGCTACAACTTCGAGGACGCGATCCTCGTCTCCGAGCGCCTGGTCAAGGAGGACGCCTACACCTCGATCCACATCGAGGAGTTCGAGATCGAGGCGCGGGACACGAAGCTGGGGCCCGAGGAGATCACCCGGGACATTCCCAACGTCTCGGAGGAGTTCCTCAAGGACCTGGACGAGAGCGGCATCATCCGGATCGGCGCCCACGTCAAGCCGGGCGACATCCTGGTCGGGAAGGTGACCCCGAAGGGAGAGACCCAGCTGACCCCGGAGGAGAAGCTCCTGCGGGCGATCTTCGGGGAGAAGTCCGGCGAGGTGCGCGACGCCTCCCTGACGACGCCCCCCGGCATCGAGGGAATCGTCGTCGACGTCCGGGTCTTCGCCCGCAAGGGGGTCCGGAAGGACGCCCGGCACCGGGCGATCGAGGCCGAGCAGATCCGCCAGTGGGAGAAGAACCTCCAGGACCAGATCCGGATCATCACGGAGGAGAACCGCAAGCTGATCGCGGACCTGCTCGAGGGCGAGCCCCTGCGCAGCGACCTGACCAGCGAGGACGGCGAGCGGGTCCTCCTGCCGGAGGGGACGATCCTCACCCGGGAGATCATCCGTGACCTGCCGACCGACGACCTGATGCGGCTCGACGTCAAGCCGCGCCGGTCGGCGACCCTCGAGGCGATCCGCAAGATCGAGGAGCGGACCCGGAAGCGGATCCAGCTGCTCAAGCAGTTCCACCAGGAGAAGATCGAGTCCCTCGAGAAGGGCGACGAGCTTCCCCCGGGCGTGATCAAGCTGGTCAAGGTCTTCATCGCGATGAAGCGGAAGCTCTCGGTCGGCGACAAGATGGCCGGTCGCCACGGGAACAAGGGCGTCATCGCGAAGATCCTGCCGGTGGAGGACATGCCCTACCTGCCCGACGGGACGCCGGTCGACGTGGTGCTGAACCCCCTCGGCGTGCCCAGCCGGATGAACGTCGGGCAGATCCTCGAGACCCATCTCGGGTGGGCGGGGAAGGTGCTCGGGATGCACTTCTCGACCCCGGTCTTCGACGGCGCCCGCGAGGAGGACATCAAGGAGTACCTCCGGCAGGCGGGTCTCCCGGAGGACGGGAAGACCGTGCTCTACGACGGGATGACCGGGGAGCGGTTCGAGCAGAAGGTGACGGTCGGCTACATCTACCTGATGAAGCTGAGCCACCTCGTGGACGACAAGATCCACGCTCGCTCGATCGGTCCGTACTCCCTGATCACCCAGCAGCCGCTCGGCGGAAAGGCCCAGTTCGGCGGCCAGCGGTTCGGGGAGATGGAGGTCTGGGCCCTCGAGGCCTACGGGGCGGCCCACGTGCTGCAGGAGCTGCTGACCTGCAAGTCGGACGACGTCTACGGTCGCACGAAGATCTACGAGGCGATCGTGAAGGGGCAGGCCTGGGTCGAGCCCGGGCTCCCGGAGTCGTTCAACGTGCTGATCAAGGAGCTGCAGGCCCTCTGCCTCGACGTGGAACTGCTGACCGAGGGCACCGAGGAAGAGGAGCTTTGAGGGCGAACCGGCAGCCCACCGCCGCGGCGGCGGGCGCCGTTCCGGGACGTGCCCGGAAGGAGAGGCAGCCTTGAGCAAGAGCTCGCTGTTCTTTGACAAGGCCCGGACGATCAACGACTTCACGGCGATCCGGATCTCGCTGGCATCGCCGGAGAAGATCCGCTCCTGGTCGCACGGGGAGGTCACGAAGCCCGAGACGATCAACTACCGCACCTTCAAGCCGGAGCGGGACGGGCTGTTCTGCGCCCGGATCTTCGGCCCGACGACCGACTGGGAGTGCCTCTGCGGCAAGTTCAAGCGGATGAAGTACCGCGGCGTCGTCTGCGACAAGTGCGGCGTCGAGGTCACCCAGTCGAAGGTGCGGCGCGAGCGGATGGGGCACATCGAGCTGGCCAGCCCCGTCTCCCACGTCTGGTTCTTCCACCAGCTGCCCAGCCGGATCGGGCAGGTCCTCGACATCACCAAGCGGGACCTCGAGAGCATCCTCTACTTCGAGAAGTACGTCGTCATCGATCCGGGCGACGTGCCGGAGCTGGCGGAGAAGCAGCTCCTGAACGAGGAGGAGTACCGGGAGCTGGTCGAGCAGTACGGCGCCGAGTCGTTCGAGGCGGACATGGGCGCCGAGGCGATCAAGAAGCTCCTCGAGCGGGTCGACATCGAGTCGCTCGCCGCGGACCTGCGGCGCCAGATGAAGGAGGAGACCTCCCAGCAGAAGCGCCAGAAGCTGGCGAAGCGGCTGAAGGTGGTCGACGCCTTCCGGCGCTCGGGGAACCGCCCGGAGTGGATGATCCTCGAGGTGATCCCGGTGCTGCCGCCGGAGCTGCGGCCGCTGGTGCCCCTCGAGGGCGGCCGGTTCGCCACGTCGGACCTCAACGACCTCTACCGCCGGGTGATCAACCGGAACAACCGGCTGAAGAAGCTTCTCGACCTGCGGGCACCCGAGGTGATCGTCCGCAACGAGAAGCGGATGCTCCAGGAGGCGGTCGACGCCCTGATGGACAACGGCCGCCGGGGGCGGGTCCTCCGGAGCAGTTCCCACAACCGGCCCCTCAAGTCCCTCTCGGACGCCCTCAAGGGGAAGCAGGGTCGGTTCCGGCAGAACCTGCTGGGGAAGCGGGTCGACTACTCCGGCCGCTCGGTGATCGTCGTCGGCCCGGAGCTGAAGCTGCACCAGTGCGGGCTGCCGAAGAAGATGGCCCTCGAGCTGTTCAAGCCGTTCATCTACAACAAGCTCGAGGAGCGGCAGATCGTGACGACGATCAAGGCCGCCAAGGAGATGGTCGAGCTGGAACGCCCGGAGGTCTGGGACATCCTCGAGGAGGTGATCCAGGACCACCCGGTGCTCCTGAACCGCGCGCCGACCCTGCACCGGCTCGGCATCCAGGCGTTCGAGCCGCAGCTCGTCGAGGGGAAGGCGATCCAGATCCATCCCCTCGTCTGCACGGCCTTCAACGCGGACTTCGACGGCGACCAGATGGCCGTCCACGTGCCGCTGTCGGCCCGGGCGCAGGCCGAGGCGCACGTCCTGATGAAGTCGACGCGGAACCTGCTCAAGCCCGCCTCCGGCAAGCCGATCGTCGTCCCGACCCAGGACATGGTCCTCGGGATCTACTACCTGACGAAGAGCAAGCCGAAGCGGAAGGGCGAGGGCCGGATCTTCGGGTCCCCCGAGGAGGTCGTGCTGGCCCACGAGTCGGGCCAGGTGGAGACCCACACCCAGATCCGCCTGCGCTACACCGGCAGGCTGATGGACCTGACGGTCCTCTACGACGACCAGGACGTGATCCACGCGCCGATCCAGGAGGTGGAGAACCTGCTGATCGACACCTCGGTCGGGCGGGTGATCTTCAACATGGCCCTGCCGGAGGAGATCCCGTTCATCAACGGTCTCCTGAAGAAGAAGGGGATCCAGGAGCTGGTCCACTACTGCCAGCTGGAGCACGGGGCCGACGTGACGGTCCGCCTGGTCGACCAGCTGAAGGACTTCGGCTTCCGGTACGCGACCCTCTCCGGCGTCTCCATCGGGATCGACGACATGGTGATCCCGGAGGAGAAAGCGAAGCTGGTGGAGGAGGCGCAGAAGCAGCAGATCGAGGTCGAGCAGCAGTACCGCGAGGGCGCGATCACCAACGGCGAGCGGTACAACAAGGTCGTCGCGATCTGGTCCGACGTCACCGACCGGGTGGCGGAGGCGATGTTCCAGCGGATGAAGGAGATCGACAACGACCCGGAGCAGCCGTTCAACCCGATCTACATCATGGCGGACTCGGGGGCGCGAGGGTCGAAGCAGCAGATGCGCCAGCTCGCCGGGATGCGCGGCCTGATGGCCAAGCCCTCCGGCGAGATCATCGAGACGCCGATCACCGCGAACTTCCGCGAGGGCCTGACGGTGGCCCAGTACTTCATCTCGACCCACGGCGCGCGGAAGGGCCTCGCCGATACGGCGCTCAAGACGGCGGACTCCGGGTACCTGACCCGGCGGCTCGTCGACGTGGCCCAGGACGTGATCGTCAGCGAGGAGGACTGCGGGACCTTCGAGGGGATCGAGGCCCGGGCGATCGTCGAGGGCGGCGAGGTGATCGAGTCGCTCCGCGACCGGATCATCGGCCGGGTGGCCCTCGAGCCGGTCGAGGATCCCCAGACCGGCGAGGTCATCGTCGACAAGAACGAGGAGATCACCGAGGAGATCGCCGAGCGGATCCAGCAGGCCGGGATCGAGTCGGTGCTGATCCGGTCCGTGCTGACCTGCGAGTCGCCGCGGGGCGTCTGCAGGCTCTGCTACGGTCGCGACCTCGCCACCGGGCGGATCGTCGAGATCGGCCAGGCGGTCGGCGTGATCGCCGCCCAGTCGATCGGCGAGCCGGGCACCCAGCTGACGATGCGGACGTTCCACATCGGCGGCACGGCGAGCCAGGTGCACGAGCAGTCGTTCGCCGAGGCGAAGAACGAGGGGACCGTCCGCTACCTGAACATCACCACGGTGAAGAACCGCCAGGGCGACTACGTCGCGATGAACCGGCAGGGGAACCTGGTGGTCGTCGATCACCGGGGGCTCGAGCTGGAGCGCCACGCGGTGGCCTACGGCGCCACCCTCAAGGTCGCCGACGGCGAGCAGGTCAAGCCGGGCACCCGCCTGATGGAGTGGGACCCGTACACCCAGGCGATCCTCACCGAGGAGGAGGGGACCGTCCAGTTCGTCGACATCATCGACGGGGTGACGGTGGAGGAGGAGCAGGACGAGGTCACCGGCTTCGTCCAGAAGATGATCGTCGCCCAGAAGACCCCGCAGAAGAAGACCGAGGTCCTGATGCCGCGGATCGTGATCCGCCGCGGGAACAAGAAGATCCGGTCGTACATCCTGCCGGTGAAGGCCCTCCTGATGGTCGAGGACGGCGACCAGGTGTCCCCGGGCGACGTCCTCGCCCGCATCCCGCGGGAGACGACGAAGACCAAGGACATCACCGGCGGTCTCCCCCGGGTGGTCGAGCTGTTCGAGGCTCGCGAGCCGAAGGAGCAGGCGGTCATCTCCGAGATCGACGGGGTCGTCGAGTACGACGAGAGCCCGGAGAAGACCAAGCGCAAGAACTACATCCCGGTCTACGTGGTCAGCGACGACGGCGAGCGCCGGGAGTACCTGATCCCGAAGGGGAAGCATATCCGGGTGCGGCCCGGCGAGCGGGTCCAGGCCGGCGACGCCCTGATGGACGGCCCGAAGAACCCCCACGACATCCTGCGCGTCCTCGGGGAGAAGGCCCTGCAGGACTACCTGGTCAACGAGATCCAGGAGGTCTACCGGCTGCAGGGCGTGGACATCAACGACAAGCACATCGAGGTGATCGTCCGCCAGATGATGCGCTGGGTGCAGATCGAGGACGTGGGGGACACCGAGTTCGTCCTCGACGAGAAGGTGGACAAGTTCCGCTTCCGGGAGGAGAACGAGGCGGTGATGCAGCAGGGTGGCCAGCCGGCGATGGGTCGGCCGCTGTTGCTCGGCATCACCAAGGCGTCCCTCTCGACCGACTCGTTCGTCTCGGCGGCGTCGTTCCAGGAGACGACCCGGGTGCTGACCGAGGCGGCGATCCGCGGGGCGGTGGACAAGCTCCGCGGCCTCAAGGAGAACGTGATCATGGGCCGGCTGGTCCCCGCGGGGACCGGGGCGCCGGCCTACCGGGACTACGAGATGCCGATGCCGGCCATCGAGGAAGAGGAGCCCGAGGAGGACCTCCTGTCCCTCGAGACCGGGATCGACGAGGCCACCCTGGCCCAGCTCCTTGCGAGCGGAGAGGAGAAGATGACGGGCACGGGAGGCGGAAGCGAGGCGAAGAAGTAGCTTCGGCGGTTCGGCGGACCGCCGAAGGCGATGAAAAATCGACGGGAACGGGGCCCCGCTGCTTGACAGGTGGGGATCCTTCCCCTAGCCTTACGGCTTCGTGCGGCCCGACTGCCGTCGGGTCCGCGCACTGCAGGCGAACGGCCGGGCCCACCCCGCGCCGGCGGGGTCCGGTTCGGTACGCGCCGCGGCAGGGAGAACGGCGAGCAGCCTCCCTCGATGTAGGGTCCCACCTGCGCCCTGCGTGAGGAACTGCAAGCACCGCCGTTCGGGGTCCCGCCCGGGGCCGGGCGGGAGACGCGACGAAAGCAGGTAGACAGATCGGTTTCCTGCGGGCCGCCGGCCGCCGCCGTGCTGGTGCGGCCGTGCCCGCGAGACGGAGAGGCGAGACGTGCCGACCATCAGCCAACTCGTTCGCCAGGGCCGGAAGCGGATCCGCGCCAAGACCGCGAGCCCGGCGCTCCAGGGGTGCCCCCAGCGTCGGGGCGTCTGCACGCGCGTGTACACGACCACGCCGAAGAAGCCGAACTCGGCGCTCCGGAAGGTCGCCCGCGTGCGGCTCACCAACGGCATCGAGGTGACGGCCTACATCCCGGGTGAGCAGCACGAGCTCCAGGAGCACTCGGTCGTCCTGATCCGGGGCGGCCGAGTCAAGGACCTCCCGGGCGTCCGCTA
>JAMOQA010000225.1 GCA_027064265.1 Acidobacteriota bacterium | reverse complement strand
GGACCAGTCCGCGGTCATGAAGTCGTCGGTGTCGACGGACCGCAGGGCGATCACCTGCTCGTAGGTGCGCCCGTCCCCCATCACGCCGACGGTCCGCACCGGCAGCAGCACGGCGAACGCCTGGCTCGTCCGCGCCATCCAGCCGGACCGCTCCAGCTCCTCGCGGAAGATCGCGTCCGCCTCCCGGAGAACCGCGAGCCGCTCCTCCGTCACCTCGCCGAGGATCCGCACCGCGAGCCCCGGGCCCGGGAACGGGTGCCGGGCGACGAACGCCTCGTCGAGGCCGAGCCGGCGCCCGAGAGCCCGCACCTCGTCCTTGAACAGCCACGCGAGCGGCTCGATCAGCCGCAGGTTCATCTTCTCGGGCAGGCCGCCCACGTTGTGATGGGTCTTGATCGTCGCCGAGGGACCCGTGATCGCCGAGGACTCGATCCGGTCCGGGTAGATCGTTCCCTGGGCGAGCCAGGTGGCCCCGGTGCGCCGCGCCTCCTCCTCGAACACCTCGATGAACGTGTGGCCGATGCGGCGACGCTTCTCTTCCGGGTCGTCCACCCCGGCGAGGGCCGAGAGGAATCGCTCCCGGGCGTCGACCGCCCGGACGTCGAGGCCGTACCGGTCGCGGAAGGTGGCGACCACCTGCTCCGCCTCTCCCTTGCGGAGCAGCCCGTTGTCGACGAAGACCGCGGTCAGCCGGTCGCCGATCGCCCGGTGGACGAGCAGCGCCATCACCGAGGAGTCGACCCCGCCGGACAGCGCGCAGACGACCCGCTCGCCCGGGCCCACCTTGCGGCGGATCTCCTCCACCGCCTCCTTCTCGTACGCCTCCATCGTCCAGTCGCCCCGGCAGCCGCAGATCTCCCGGGCGAAGGTCCGCAGGAGCTGCTGGCCGTGCTCCGTGTGCCGCACCTCCGGGTGGAACTGGACGCCGAAACGCCGGCCGTCGTCGTCCTCGATCGCGGCGAAGGGAGCGCTCTCCGTGCGCGCCACCACCCGCATGCCCGGCGGGAGGGAGACGATCCGGTCCCCGTGGCTCATCCAGACCACCGACCGGGACGGCCACCCGGCGAGCAGCCGGCTCTCCCCGACCCGCTCGAGCTCCGCCCGGCCGAACTCCCGCTCCGGGGCGCGCTCGACCTTCCCCCCGGTGCGGTGGACGAGGAGCTGCATCCCGTAGCAGATCCCGAGCACCGGCACGTCCGGCGCGAGGACCGCGTCCTCCGCGTCCGGCGCCCCCTCCTCGTACACCGAGGCGGGACCACCGGAGAGGATCACCCCCCGCACGCCCGGGCGGCCGATCCGTTCCGCCGCCCTGCCGGGCGGCACGATCTCCGCGTAGACGCCGGCCTCGCGGATCCGCCGGGCGATCAGCCGGGTGACCTGGCTCCCGAAGTCGACGATGACGATGGTCTCGTGCTGGATCACGACGCTGGTCTCCGTGGGCCGGGGGCGAGGGCGAGCACGACGGCGGCGAGGGCCGCCCGGGGCTCTCCCCCGGTCTTCAGCCGCCCGTCCGCGGCGGCGCAGGAAGCGAGCGCGGCCGCCGCCCGGCCGCCCAGGCGGCGCGCGGCCCGAGTGTACTTCTTCGCCACGTAGGGATGACAGCCGAGGGCCTCCCGCACTTCCCCCTCCCCTCCCCCGGCCGAGAGGACTCCCGCCGCGACCGCCAGCTTCCGGGAGATCCCGGCGAGGCGGCCGAGGAGCGGGAGGACCGTGCCCGGGCCCGGCGCGGGGCCCAGCTCCCGCTCCAGGGCCGCCAGGGCCTCCGCCGTCCTTCCCTCGAGGAGGGCGTCCTCGAGGGCGAAGGCGCCGGCGGCCCGGTGGGGCCCGAGCATCTCGGCCACCAGGGCCTCGGTGACCTGCCCCTCGCGGGGAACCACCAGGGCCAGCTTCTCCAGCTCCCGGGCGGCGAGGCCCGTGTCCGTCCCGACCGCGTCGGCCAGGAGCGCCGCCGCGGCGGGGGCGAGCCGGAGGCCCCGCTCGGCCGCCCGCTCCCGGATCCAGGCGCTCATCTCCCGCTCGCGGGGCGGGTCGAACAGGAACGCGGCGCCGACGCGCTCGATCTCGCGGACGACCTTCAGTCGACGATCGACCCTGCGCACCACCAGGACGAGGACGGCGTGGGCCGGCGGCGCGGCGAGCCACTCGAGGAGCATCTTCCGGGCCTCCTCGCCGCCGCCGGCGAGCCCCTCCGGGTCCCGGGCGACCACGACACGCCGGCCCCCGAGGAGCGGGAGGGTCCGGGCGGCGTCGAGAACCCGCGGGAGGGGCCCCCCGTCGAACCGGTCCACGCCGGTCGCCCGCGTCTCCTCCGGCAGGGCCTCGAGGAGCGCGGCCAGGGCCTCCTCGCGCCGGGCGTCGTCCTCCCCGGCGAGGAGGATCACGGGCGGCACCCGCTCCCCCGCGAGGAGCTCCCGGAACCGCGCGGCCGTTCCCCCCGCCGGGCGCCCCATCGCCTCAGAAACCCTCGAGGATCGAGGTGACCACGGAGCGGGCGAAGTCCCGGGCGATCTCCTCGATCGCGACGATCTCCCGGTCGACCTGGGAGAGCGGCGTCTCCGGGACGTCGTACTGCTCCTGGAACACGAAGTGGTTCTGGCTCCAGAGGACCTTCTCCGGGTGCACCTGCGTGAGCCGCATCCGGGCGGTGATCGTCACCTCGACCCGGTCGTACCGTCCCCGGGCGGTGAACGTCACCGGGTCGGTCCGGAAGCTCATGATCGTCCCCTCGAGGACGACGTCGGCCCCCTCCCGGCCGGCGACCGCCTCGAGGCGGCCCCGGTGGACGAACTCGTCGACCAGCGCCTCGGTGATCCGCTGCTCGATCTCCGGGCGGTCGGTCTCGTTGTGCAGGGTCGGGATCCCGATCGCGTGGACCCCCTCCGGGAGGAAGGAGTGCGCC
>JAMOQA010000224.1 GCA_027064265.1 Acidobacteriota bacterium | reverse complement strand
CGTACTTCCACGCCGTCGCCGCCACGAACTGCGCCGGCGCCGGCCCCCTCGGCGAGAACCGCACCCCCGCCGACCCCTGCCCGTAGCCCCTCCTGGAGGTCCTCCAGCTCCTGTAGGGGCGTGCTGCGCCCGAGAAAGGAGGGGTAGGAGCGCAGCGTGCTGCGCCCGTTGCCGCGCGAAGCGCGGCCGGTTCCCTGGCTGCGCAGGAACCGGGGTCCCTTGACAGGTCCACACCGCGCTGCTCTCGTACAAGGCCAGGACCGTGCGCGGGCCCGGGTTCCGGGGCTTGGCGCCGGAGGTCCTGGCGGGCGCTCCCCGCGGAGACCCTGCGCTCCGGGGTCGTGGCGGCCCGGTGGAGGATCGAGGCTGTCACCCGGAAGAGGTGGTGACCGAACATGGCAAGAGGCTTCCAACCCCGATTCACGATCACGAACCGCATCACGGAGGGCCTGACGCGAATCGAGCGGGCGCGCGGTTTCCTGGAAGCCGCCGGCCTCTCGGAAGACTGGGTCCGGGAGATGGGAAGACGGGCGCTGGTGCTCGAGGCCCACCACACGACGCACATCGAGGGCACCCAACTGACCCTCGACCAGGCCGAGCGCCTGCTGGCCGGCGAGTCGGTCCCGGAAGCCGACCCCGACGATGCGCGGGAACTGCTGAACTACCGCCGGGCGTTCGATTTCGTCTCGGAGTACCTGTCCAGCGGCGCACCGATCACGGAGGGACTGATCCGCGAGATTCACAAGCGGCTCGTGGAAGGAGTGCGTGGGGGTGCAGCGGCGCCGGGGGAGTACCGCAGGATCCAGAACTACGTAGTCCATTCCGCCACCGGTGAGACGATCTACACGCCGCCGCCGGCCCAGGAGGTGCCGATCCTGATGGCGGAACTGGTGGATTGGCTGAACCGCGAACGGGAGACCCATCCGGTCCTCGTGAGCGGCATCGCCCAGTTCCAGCTCGTTCACATCCATCCCTTCCTGGATGGCAACGGTCGGACGTCGCGCCTGCTCTCCACCCTGTGCCTGTACCGCGCGGGCTACGACTTCAAGCGCCTGTTCACGATCAGCGAGTACTACGACCGGGATCGGACTGCCTTCTACCGGGCGATCCAGGAGGTCCGGGAGCGCGACATGGACATGACCGGGTGGCTGGAGTACTTCGTGACCGGACTGGCCACCCAGCTGACGGAGGTCAGGCAACGGGGAGAGCGGGTGATTCGACGCGACGTGCTCGCCCACCGACACGGTCTTTCCCGCCGCCAGGCCCGGGCCCTCATGCACGTTCTCGAACACGGGAGCATCAACATCCGGGAGTTCGAGGCGCTCTGCCCGGAGGTCAACCGGCGCACGCTCCAGCGGGAGCTGAAGGGCATGGTGGAGAAAGGAGTTCTCTCTACCGAAGGGGCGACCAACCGGCTGGTCTATCGCCTCGCGGAATGAGAGGCGATGACTCGCGACAAACTTGCGACATGACTTGCGACATGCTCACGACACGGCTTGCGACATCCGGCCCGGATCGGCGGAAGCCCGCGTCCACGCCGTTTCCGCCTCGCACGGGACGTGCGGCCCCTTCCCCAGTCCCGCCGGGCCGTGCCCCGGGAGCGCCCTTCCCCGCGGCGGGTTGCGCCGCCCCGAGGCCGTGAGTACATTGTCAATACGCCCGAAGTCCGGGGGCGGCACGCGCGGGAGCCCGCCATGAAGCGACTGACGAAACACGGGAACAGCCTGGCCCTGGTGATCGACCGGCCGATCCTGGACCTGCTGGGGATGGACGCCGAGACCCCGGTCGAGCTGGTCACCGACGGGAAGGTCCTGATCGTCGCCCCGGTCCGGGACGAGGAGGCCCGCCGGCGGGTCGCCGCTTCCGTCGAGAAGGTCAACCGCAGGTACCGGCGGGCCCTCGAGCGACTCGCCAGGTAGCGCTCGGTGATGGCTCCCTTCTTCCTCGAGCTGGTGGACGTGCTGTCCATCCACCGGGACCAGCTCGAGCGCTACGGAGGCGCCCCGGGCATCCGGGACGCGGGCCTGCTGGAGGCCGCCGTGGAGCAGGCGCGGGCCGGCTTCGGCGGCGAGTACCTGCACCGGGACCTCCTCGAGATGGCGGCCGCCTACCTCTACCACCTCGTGCGGAATCATTCCTTCGTCGACGGGAACAAGAGGACCGGGGCGGTGGCGGCCCTGGTCTTCCTCGACCTGAATGGCGTCCGGGTCGACATGGACGAGGACGAGCTGGCCGAGCTCGTGGAAGGGGTCGCCGCCGGCAGGCTCGGCAAGGAAGAGATCGTCGCGGCCTTCCGCCGATCCGGTGCTCCTCCCGGCGGCCCCTGATCCTCGCCGACCCGTGCGCCCGCGACCCGCGCCGAGCGCCCCGGCCGCGCGGACTCAGGGCCGGCTCGCGGGCCGCCCGTACTTGCGCTCCTTGATGCGGCGGATCTCCTCGAGGCGTTCCTGGCGCCGGCGTTCCAGCGCTCGCCGCATCTCGGGGGGCCAGGACTTCACCTCTTCTGCGGCCTCCCGGAGAACCTCGCGCAGCCAGGCATCCCGACGACCAGGCCGCTTGTTTCTCTCAGTCACGACGTTCCTCCTCGATGTTCGCGAGAGCCGAGTTCTGCTGCATCGCGAAGACTTCCCTCGGAAGATAAGTGAGAGGATAGCCTCCTTCCTCGTGAGCGTAAACGGGGCTGGCGTCAACAGCGGACCAGTCGAGCGGCCGGGGCACCGGGTCGTCCGTCAGCCTTCGCCCCGAGCGGAATGCGCGCTCGTAGAAGCGGGGCGCGATGCCGACGTGGGGACGGAACACGACCCGCGTGATCCTCTCGTTCGGCCGAGGACGCTCCTCGGTGATGGCGTCGCCGTGAAGGTCGAGGGCCCGGCTCTTCGGGTAGGGCTCGATGTACACG
>JAMOQA010000223.1 GCA_027064265.1 Acidobacteriota bacterium | reverse complement strand
GGCACGGCACTGTGGCTCTGGGTGGCCGAGACCCCCGGGACGACCTGTTCCGGCGGCCCCGGCGGCTGGTGGTGCGTCAACGATCTCGGGGACCGGGTCAGCGGAAGCTGCGAGCAGGGATGCACCGCGCTGACGGCAAGGAAGACCGCGGGTTGCTGGCTCGGCAAGGGTTCGCCGGACACGTCGAAGGTCACCTTCTCGTTCGTCTGCGAGAACGGGCGGGTCTTCGACCTCGCGGCCCGTCCCGGCGACGAGTGCACGCGGGTCGGAGAGGAAGCGGTGTGCGAGGACCCCGGGCGGAAGGGAGACGAGCTCAGCGTCCGGGCGTCCTGCGGCACCGGGTGCGAGCGATCCGTGGTGCCGGCCGACTGCTTCGAGCGCTGAGTCCTGCCGGATCCCGAGGCCCGGAGGCCACTCGGCGGAAGAAGGAGTCGAGGTCGGGCAGGATCGAACGCCCGGCGCCGGCTGGGGAAACCGTCCGCGGCGGGGGGGCGACCGCCCGCGCGGCGGGGCTCCCGGCGGGCAGCCGGGGCGGGCACACTGGTCCCGCGCCGGGCCCCGCGCCCGGCGGGGAGAACGCACCGTGACCAGACTCGCCCCGAGATCGTTCCTCCCGCCGCTCCTCGCCGCGGCGGCCGTCGTCCTCGTGCTCTTCCTGCCGGCCTGCAAGGCGAAGGCCCCCGTGCAGGACGACCCGGCGAAGGGTCCCGGGAAGGCGGCCGCCGCGGACGCCACCGGCAAGCCCGGCGCCTCGGCTGCCGGGCCGCGGAAGGCCGGCCGCGGTCCCGCCGCCCGGCCCGCGGGCGGGCCGGGCCGTGCCGGCGCCGGGGCGGACGAACCGGTCCCGGTGCGGGTCGCGCCCCTCGTGCGCCGCGACGTCCGGAAGATCTACGCGACCTCCGGCACCCTGCGGGCTCTCCAGCAGGCCCCGGTGGTCGCGAGGGCCGGGGGGATCCTGCGGAAGCTCCTCGTCGAGGAAGGGGACCGGGTGGAGCAGGACCAGCTGATGGCCCTCCTCGAGGACGACCAGGCCCGGGCCGAGCTGGACAAGGCCGAAGTGGACCTGGAAGTGGCGCGGAAGGAGTTCGAGCGCGCGGAGAAGCTTCTCCGGGAGAACCTGGTCTCGGCGGAGGAGTTCGAGCAGAAGAAGAACGCCCTCGCCCAGGCGCGAACCGCCCGGGAGCTCGCGAAGCTGCGCTTCGAGTGGACCCGGGTCCGCGCCCCGTTCCCGGGGATCGTCACCGCCCGCCACCTGGACGCCGGCGCGACGGTCAGCCAGGGACAGGCGATCTTCGAGCTGGCCAACGTCTCCCGGCTGCTCGCCGAGATCCCGGTGCCCGAGACGATCGCCGTCAGGCTCCGCCCCGGCGGCGAGGCGACCCTGAAACCGACCGCCCTCGGCCGGGAGGTCCCGGCGCGGATCGAGCGGATCGGCGCGGCCGTCGACCCGGAGACCGGCACGGTGAAGATCACCCTCTCGGCGAAGCCGGTCCCCGGGATGAAGCCGGGCTCGTTCGTCGAGGTCTCCCTGCCGACCGAGCTGCACGAGAACGCCCTCGTCGCTCCCGGCGACGCCCTGGTCGCCGACGGGGAGCGGTGGCTCGTCTACGTCGTCGTCGACGGGAAGGCCCGGGCGGTCCCGGTGACCACCGGCATCGAGGACGGGGACGATGTCGAGATCGTGCCCGCGGAGGGCACGGAGATCGTCCTCGACGCCGGGACGCCGGTGGTCGTCGCCGGTGCCGCGGCCCTCGCCGACGGGACGCCGGTGCGACCGCTCGGCCCGGCCGGGCCCGGCGGGAAGGACACGCCGGCCGGTCGGCGTCGGCCCGGAATGCGCCGTCCCGGCGGGCACTGAGCGGGCGCCGCGATGAACCTCCCCGCCGCCGCCGTCCGCCGCCCGGTCGCCGTCGGGATGATCACCCTCGCGGTGGTCACCTTCGGGCTGCTCGCCGCCGGCCGCCTGCCGGTCCGCCTGCTCCCGGACCTCTCCTGGCCGACGGTGACGATCGAGACCGACTACCCGGACGCCGCCCCGGTCGAGGTGGAAACGTTCGTCACGCGCCCGATCGAGGAGGCGGTCGGGGTAATCCCCGGCGTGCGCCGCGTCCGCTCGGTCAGCCGGGCGGGCCGGTCCGAGGTGACCCTCGAGTTCCAGTGGGGGACGCGGATCGAGGAGACCGCTCTCGACGTCCGGGAGAAGCTCGGGCGGGTCGAGCTGCCCCGGGAGGCGGAGGCCCCCCGGGTGCTCCGGTTCGACCCGAACCAGGAGCCGGTGATCCGCCTGGCCCTCGGGGGGAACCTGCCGCTCACGGAGATCCGGCGCCTCGCCGAGCGGCAGGTTGGCCCGCGCCTCGAGTCGATCGCCGGCGTCGCGGCGGCGAAGGTTCGCGGCGGGCTCGAGCCGGAGGTCCAGGTCCTGGTCGACGACCGGCGCCTGGCCGCCCTCGGGCTCGGGATCGCCGACGTCGCCCGGGCGCTGCGGGCCGAGAACATCAACCGTCCCGGCGGGCGCCTCGAGGACCGGGGCGCCGTCTTCCTCGTGCGCACCCTGAACGAGTTCGAGGACCTGGACCAGGTCCGCCGCACCGTGATCCGGCGGACCGCGAACGGCGTCGTCCGGGTCGCCGACGTCGCCGAGGTCCGCTTCGGCCACGCCGATCCCGAGGAGGTCGCGCGGGTCGACGGGCGGACGGCGGTCGAGCTCGACCTCTACCGGGAGGGGGCGGTCAACACGACCGAGATGGCCGCCAATGTCCGGGAGGCTCTCCCGGCCGTGCGCCAGGGGCTGCCGCCGGGCCTGCACCTCGAGCTGCTCTCCGACCGGTCCCGCTACATCGACCGGGCGATCTCCGAGGTGAAGTCGGCAGCGCTGCTCGGCGGGCTGCTCGCCGTGCTCG
>JAMOQA010000222.1 GCA_027064265.1 Acidobacteriota bacterium | reverse complement strand
CCCGGCTGCGGGCCGAGGCGGAGCGGGCGGGGACGCCCCTCGCGTGGCGGAAGCTCGCGGGCCGGCTCGCGCGGCGCGGGCGCCTCGACGAGGCGGACGCCGCCTTCCGGCGGGCCCTTGCGCTGGCCCCGGACGACCCGGAGACGCTGCTCCGCTACGCGTCGTTCCTCGGCGACCTGCGCGGGCGGGTCCCGGAGGCGCGGCGGCTCCTCCGCCGCTTCCTCGAGGTCGCGCCGAACCACCCCGCGGCCCCCGCCGTCCGCCGCCTCCTCGGCGGCCGCTGACGGGGACGCGCCCGGTTCACTCCTCGCGGCGGACGATCGCGAGCCCCAGTTCCGCGAGCTGGGCCGGGTCGACGGGGGACGGGGCCTCGGTGAGGGGGCAGCTCGCCGAGGTGGTCTTCGGGAAGGCGATCACGTCCCGGATCGACTCCCGCCCGAGCAGCAGCGCTACCAGACGGTCGAGCCCGAGGGCGAGGCCGCCGTGGGGCGGCGCGCCGAAGCGCAGGGCGTCGAGCAGGAAGCCGAACCGCTCCCGGGCCTCCTCCTCGTCGATCCCCAGGGCCCGGAAGACCCGCTGCTGGACGTCCGGCCGGTGGATTCGGATCGACCCGCCCCCGATCTCGACCCCGTCGAGGACGACGTCGTAGGCCCGGGCCCGGACCTTCCCCGGGTCGGTCTCCAGGAGGTCCAGGTCGGCCGGCTCCGGCGAGGTGAACGGGTGGTGGCAGGCGAACCAGCGCCCCTCTTCCTCGTCCCACTCGAGGAGCGGGAAGTCGACCACCCAGCAGAAGGCGTGGCGCCCCTCGGGGACGAGCCCCTCCTCCCGGGCGATCTCCACCCGCAGCTCGCCGAGCACCCGGCGGACCATGGAGAGGTCGCCGGCGACCACCAGGGCCGCGTCCCCCTCGCCGGCGCCGCAGAGGGAGGCCACCCGCCGGGCCTCCTCCTCGCCGAGGGCCTTGAGAGCGGGGCTCTTCATCCCCTCCGCGGTCCAGCGGAACCAGACGAGGCCGCCGGCCCCGAGCTCCTTCGCCCGGGCGGTCAGCCCGTCGAACCGCTTGCGGGACCAGGCGCCGCCGCCGGGGACCGCGATCCCCCGGACGACACCCCCCTTCTCCACCGCGCCGCGGAAGACGACGAAGGGGCTCTCCGCCACCTCGGGGGTCAGGTCGGCGATCTCCATCCCGTACCGGAGGTCCGGCCGGTCGACGCCGTACCGGTCCATCGCCTCCCGCCAGGAGATCCGCGGGAACGGGGCCTCGATCTCCCAGCCGGCGACGGCGGCGGCCGCGGCGATCACCTTCTCGGTCACCGCCTGCACGTCCTCCGGGGCGGCGAACGACATCTCGAGGTCGACCTGGGTGAACTCCGGCTGCCGGTCGGCCCGGAGGTCCTCGTCCCGGAAGCACCGGGCGACCTGGTAGTACCGCTCGACGCCGGAGACCATCAGGAGCTGCTTGAAGAGCTGGGGCGACTGGGGGAGCGCGTAGAACCGCCCCGGCTGGACCCGGGACGGCACCAGGTAGTCCCGCGCCCCCTCCGGGGTCGAGCGGGTCAGGATGGGCGTCTCCACCTCCCAGAACCCCTCGGCGTGGAGGGTCTCCCGGATCGCCCGGGTCACCTCGTGGCGCACCCGCAGCGCCTCCTGCATCGGCTCCCGCCGCAGGTCGAGGAAGCGCCAGCGGAGCCGGGTCTCCTCGTGGGGGAGCTGGGCCCCGGCGGGCTGGAGGGGCAGCTCGTCGGTCTCGGCGAGCACCTCGAGGGACTCGGCCCGCACCTCGACCTTCCCGGTCTTCATCTCCGGGTTGACCGTCTCCCCGGAGCGCGGGATCACCTCCCCCTCGACCCGGACGACCGTCTCCGGCCGCAGGGACGAGGCGAGGGCGTGGATCTCCCCGGCCTCCGGGTGGAAGACCACCTGGACGATGCCGGAGCGGTCCCGCACCTGGAGGAAGACGAGGCCGCCGAAGTCCCGGCGGCGGTGGACCCAGCCGAGGAGCAGCACCCTGCGGCCGGCGTCGGGGAGGTCGAGGTCGCCGCAGGGGACGCGGCGGGCGAGATCGGTGTCCATCGGGCGGTTCCTCCTCGCTGAAGAGCGCCGCCCATTCTGCCCGATCCGGCCGCTCCGCGAAACGCTCCCCGCGGTGCGTTCCGCCTCCCGGGGCGGGCGCCCTGCGGGGCGCCCCGACACGTTCCGCGCATCCGGGTTTCCCGCAGGGGCGGCCTCCCGGCCGCCCGCCCGGTTTCCCTCGTCGCGGGGCCGCACCCATGGCCGCGCTTCGCGCGGCCCGGGTCGAGCACGCTCGACCCCTGCGCCTTCCCGTCCCGCGGAAGGACGAAACGAACGCGTCCCGAACGGGCGTAGGGGCGCAGCGTGCTGCGCCCGTGTCGCCCGCAGGGCGACGATGGGTGGTCGGGTAACGCCAGGAGCAGGATAACGGGAAGACCTGCAACCGCTCGATGATCGCCTCCGGGAACGAAGCGGGACAACGCCCGATCCTGCAAGGGGGGTGTTCGACAACCGCGGGATTTGCAAGTTTCGAGGGGTCCGGGGCGCCCGCGACTTGCGAAATCCCGCCCTGTCCCGCCCCCACCTTGCGGAATTGCCTGTTATCGAACACCCCCCTTGCAGGAAACACGTTTATCCCGCCCTCGCCCGGCGACACCCCGTCCGGCGGGTGCCGGGCGCGCGCGGGACCGGGGAACGGGCGCGTCACCCGATGCGGGTCGCCTGCCGGCGACCCCTACAGGTTGTGTGTCTCGTCGCTTCCCGCGGGGGCGGTCGGGGGGCCGCCCGGGGCGCGCGCGGCGCGGACGAGCGGGAAGGCACAAGAAAACGCGGCGCCCGGAGGCGCCGCGCCGTTCCGCCCGATGCGATCCGGAGACGTTCCGGGCGGATCGTTCTC
>JAMOQA010000221.1 GCA_027064265.1 Acidobacteriota bacterium | reverse complement strand
TGGACGCGCCTTTACGTCCTCGAGGTGGCGGGGGTGCCGGCGGCGGCGATCGCCTGGTTCCACCTCGGGGACGTGGCCGTCGCCTACTCCACCGTCTACGACGCCCGGATGGCGGCGGTGAGCCCGGGCACGATCCTGATGTGGCGGAGCCACGAGGAGATCTTCGCCGAGCGGGTCCCGGCGGTCTGCGACCTGCTGCCGGGCCACGGGGCCCAGAAGGACCAGCTCGGCCCGGACCGGACGCCCCTCGTGGTGCTCGAGGCCCGGCGGGGCGCGCGGATCGCCGGCCTCGGGCGGGGCCTCGCCCGGGCGGCGAAGGGGATCGCCCGCCGGGTGGCGGGGGCGGCCGGCGAGAAGAAGGCGGCCCCGGCTCCCGCCCGGTTCCACGCGGAGGTCCCCTGGCCCGACGCCGCGGACGCGGTGAATGCCGACGAGGCCCCGGCCCCGGTGGTGTTCCTCGAGCCCGGCCCGCGGGAGGAGATGCTCCTCGCGGTGGCCGCCGGGGCGCCCAGCCCGAAGCGCCTGCGCGAAGGCTGGGAGGAAGGGGACCGGTGGGTCGCCGTCGGGGATCCGGCCTTCGCCCTCGTCCGGGTGGGCGCGGACGGGACCATCCGGGAAGTCGTCCTCGGTCCCGGGGCCACGCCGGCGATCGACGACCTGCGCCCCGTCGCCCGGGCCCTGGCCGCCGCCGGGGAGGAGATCGCGGTGCCTCCGTCCGGCGCCGTGCCGGTCGCCGTCAGCCCGTTCCTCCTCGTCCCCTGAAAACGGCCCGTGCGCCGGTGCCGGGCGGGAGCAGCCCCGGGGGGGTATGCTGCCCCGGGCCCGTGGTGGGCCTGCAATTGCCTCGTCTTCGCCCCGGGCGGACCCCGGGGGACGTCGAGGCCGCACGAGGAGATTCGAGCATGAAGCGTTTCCTGGTCGTCCTTGCCCTCGCCGTCCTGCTCACCGTCCCGGCCCTCGCCGGCGACCCGCCGGCCCCGAAGGCCCCGGCCGAGCAGCCGAGCGTCCACGACACCCTCTACGCCCTCGGTGCCGAGATCGGGAAGAGCATCGAGTGGTTCGACCTGACCCCCGACGAGGCGAAGATCGTCGCCGAGGGGATGATCGACGCCACCCAGGGCAAGGCGAAGCTGGACTCCGAGCCGCTGCGACCGGCGATCCAGAAGCTCCAGGAGGAGCGCCGGGCCCGCTACGCCCAGAAGCAGAAGGACGCGGGCAAGGCCTACATCGACAAGTTCGTCGCCGAGGGGGCGACCCGCCTCGAGAACGGCGCGGCGATCAAGACGATCCAGGCCGGCGAGGGCGAGAGCCCGACCGAGAACGACTCGGTGACCGTCCACTACACCGGCACCCTGATCGACGGCACGAAGTTCGACAGCTCCCGGGACCGGGGCCAGCCGGCGACCTTCCCCCTCGCGCGGATCATCCCGTGCTGGAAGGAGGGGCTCCAGAAGATGAAGGTCGGCGAGCGGGCGAAGCTGGTGTGTCCCTCCGACACCGCCTACGGGGACAACGGTCGCCCGCCGGTGATCAAGCCGGGCGCCACCCTCGTGTTCGACGTGGAGCTCCTCGGCATCGAGAAGCCCAAGGTCGACAACCAGGGCGTCGAGAAGAAGTAGCGGCGCAGCGTGCCGCGCCCGTTCGCCCGAAGGGCGACCACCATGGCGGCCCTTCGGGCCGCCCGGGTCGAGCACGCTCGACCCCTACGGCTTGAGCGCGATGGCGGAAACGGGCGTAGGGGCGCAGCGTGCCGCGCCCGTTCGCCCGAAGGGCGACCACCATGGCGGCCCTTCGGGCCGCCCGGGTCGAGCACGCTCGACCCCTACGGCTTGAGCGCGATGGCGGAAACGGGCGTAGGGGCGCAGCGTGCTGCGCCCGTGCGCCGCGCAGCGGCGCCGGGTTCAGCAGATCCGCGGGAGGTCGTGGCCGGAGAGGAGGTCGAGGGGCCTCCTGCTCCCGGTGTCCGTCTCGAGCACCAGGGGCGGCGTTCCTTCCTCCCGGGCGACGACCCGGCCGACCCGGGCCGCCTCGCGGCCCAGCGGGTGGTCCCGCAGGGCGGCGAGGGCGTCTTCCGCCGTCTCCGGCGCGCAGAAGACGACTGCCCGGCCCTCGCAGGCGAGCCAGAGCGGGTCGAGTCCGAGCAGCTCGCACACGGCCCGCACCGGCGGCCGCACCGGCAGGTCTTCCTGGCGCAGCACGATGCCGAGCCGGCCCTGCGCCCGCCCGAGCACCTCGTGGCAGACGGAGACCAGCCCGCCGCGGGTCGGGTCGTGGAGGGCGCGCACACCGTCCACCCGCTCGAGCAGGTGCTCGACGAGGCCGGCGAGCGGCGCGACGTCCGAGCGGAGCGCCTCCCCGCCCAGGTCGTGCCGTGCCGCGAGGATCGTCGCGCCGTGGTCGCCGAGGGGCCCCGTGACCAGCACCTCGTCCCCCTCGCGGACCAGGTGATCGCCCAGGTCCCTTCCGGGTGGCACGACCCCGAGCCCGGCGGTGACCGCGTAGACGCCGTCTCCCTTGCCCCGGGGGACGACCTTGGTGTCGCCGGCGACCACCGGGACGCCGGCCTCCTCGGCGGCGCGGCGCGCCCCCTCGATGCAGGTGGCGAGCAGGTCGCCGGGGGTTCCCTCCTCGAGGATCACGGCGAAGGTCAGCGCCACCGGGCGCGCCCCGCTGACCGCGAGGTCGTTGACGGTGCCGGCGACGGCCAGGTAACCCAGGTCGCCCCCGGGGAAGACCGGCGGGTCGACCACGTGGCCGTCGGTCGTCAGCGCCAGCCGCCCTTCCGGGACGTCACCCAGGATCGCCGCGTCGGCGAGGGGGGCGAGGGCCGGGTTCTCGAAGGCGGGCAGGAACGCGTCCCGGATCAGCCGGCCGGTCAACCGGCCGCCCGCCCCGTGACCGAGGAGGATCCGTTCCGGG
>JAMOQA010000220.1 GCA_027064265.1 Acidobacteriota bacterium | reverse complement strand
GTAGTGGTCCGGCAGGCTCGTCCCCTGCTCGTGGGGCTGGAGGTCCGGGAAGTCCGCCATGTCGTCGACGATCTCGCACAGGCCCGGGGTCGTCGTCCGGAGCTGGCCCCACAGGCCCGTGCCCGGCTGCTCACCGACGTTCTCCACGGTGACCGGCATGACGAACGTCTCGCCGGGGTTGGCCACGCCGTCCCCGTCGCCCCCGTCGGTGTCGTCCACCTCGTGGGACCGGTGCACGAGCCACGGCGAATCGGGCGAGATCACCTGCGTCGACCCGAGGTGCGGCCGGAAGTCGTGCTTCGTCACCGTGACGAGCATCTCGCCGACCTCGTTTGGCGCGGGGTCGAGCACGAGGGTCACCTCGCCGTTCGCATCGGTGTAGCCGGACTCGAAGACCCCCTCGTCCTCCTTCTCGACGGCCACCAGCGCCCCCTCGACCGGCTGGCCGTTGTAGCTGACCGTCACCGTGAAGTGGCTCTCGCCGATCGGCAGGCTGTCGTCATAGCTGACGTCCCAGTCCCGGGGCGCCCGGGTCCAGAGCGACAGGGACGGCTCGGAGAGCATGTTGTACATCTCGAAGTAGTACTGGACCGTCCCGGTGTTCCCGTAGTGGTCGTAGAGGTCCATCTTCGAGAGACGGTTGATCGTCGCGATGGCCGGCGTGTCGTCCATCGGGAACGTGTGGGTGTGCAGCCGGCGCTGGTAGTAGTCGTCCTCGTCCCAGTACGAGCTGTTCGAGGCCCCGAGGAAGGCGATCGCCCCCTTGTGCGCGAGCTTCTGCCAGGTTTCGCCGAAGCACTCCTCCCGGTCCAGGGTGCCGGTGACGCAGGCGTTCGAGATCACGAACGGGTACATCCCGTCGTTCGTGTTCGACCGGACGTCGTCCTGGTCGTACCCGCCGTGGTCGGTCGGCCCCTGCCAGCTGGTCTCGCTGCCGTGCCCGGAGTAGTTGACGATCGCGCGTCCCTCGTCGATCGAGGCCTTGATCTCCGAGGTGTCGGCGTCGTAGGTGTGGTAGTGCCGGTCGCACGACTCCTTCCCGTGGGACCAGTTCGTCTCGAGGTACGAGTTCGGCGTGTAGAAGTTGTCGATGCACCAGTCGTGGGTGCCCTCGATCTGGTCGATGTGCCCGGAGTCCGAGGTGCCGATGAACCCCGCCTTCTTGATCCACGCGTCGTTCGCGAAGGTCGCCTTCTCGTAGAGGAGCAGCTTGTCGACGACGTTCTGCGTCTCCTCCGCCGTGCGCGTCGAGATCCGCGCGATCTCGACGTCGGGCAGGTAGTCGTCCCCGTCGAGGCAGGCGTACCAGTTGTCGGTCACCTGGGAGTGCCCGCCCCCGTTGCCGTTATGGATCGGCGTGAAGTCGGTGTCCCCGACCATCAGGATCCAGCCGAGGGACGGGTTCGACCAGGTGTCGTACCGCTGCTGGAGGGCGTCCTTCACGTCCTGGTCCGTCGGGTCTGCTCCCAGGTCCGACGTGCGGATCACCTCCACCTTGAACCCCTGCCGGCGCTTCCAGTCGACCAGGGGCTGGATCGCGTCGGCGAAGCCATCGTAGACGACGATGACCATCCCCTCGGCCCCCTCGGCCGCCCCGCCGGCCTCGCCCCTCGGCGTGGAGGGAGCGGGACCGGTGGGTTCCGGCGGCGAGAGGATCGCGTCCTCGAGGGACGCGTCGAGGGCGCGCGAGGCGTGCCGCAGGTGGTTCCGGCGCATCGCCTGGCGGCTGCCCCCCTCGATCTCGAGGGTGACCCGCGCCCGGGACCAGGCGTGGAGGACTCCCTTCGCCGGCTCGTAGCGCACCGGCCGGGTCTCGATCAGCACGACGTGCCGGCCGCGGACGACGGCACGGTCGACCACCCGGCCGGTCTCGGCCGGCCAGGGCTTCTCGCTCGCGTAGATCTTCCCGTTCTCCCGCCAGGGAACCAGCTTCTCGGCGCCGGGGATCTTGGGCACCGGCGGCTGGACCGGGAGCACCTTCGTCGGCACGCCGAGTTCCTCGAGGGAGATCGTCCGCTCGTCGAGGGGCGTGACGACGAGGCGCACCTTCGCGCCCGGCGGCACCTCGACCAGCTTGCGGACCACCGGCAGCCGCGGCGCGCCGAGCTCCGACACCAGGCCGCCGCCGGGGATCTCGAGGATCGTCCGGTCGCCCCCCTTCGTCCCCACGAGCTTCCCGTAGGCGAGGCCGGGCACCCGGATCTCGAGGTCGACGTAGGTGTCGCCCCAGCGCAGCGCCCGCACCGTCGCGGGCGTCCCGGCGGGCTCACCGGTGAACGAGAGCCACTCCTCGGGATGCGGGGTGGGGCCGCCGGCGAACGCCAGCGGCAGGAGCAGCAGGACGAGCAGGCAGACAACGATCGCGAGGAAACGGGGGGGCACGGAACGGGACTTCATGACGAACCTCCAGTGTCACGGCCCCGGACGAGCCCGGGGCCAGCGCCCTAGAGGTACGCCGATCCCCCCGCCCCGGGCAAGCGGAAACCGGGCGCACCGAGGAAGTTGACCCGGGTCAACGGCGGAGTCGTCGGTTCAGATCGACCAGGAGAAGGGAAACGCGCCGAGGAAGAGGAAGGCCCACGCGAGCACGAGCAGGACGGTCGCGCGGGAGACCGGCGCGGTGCGGCGCCAGCGCAACCAGAGCCACGGGAGGACGACGGACGGCACGATGCTCCTGGGGATGAGAGCCATCACGACGAGGCCCGGCGGGGTCAGGCGGGAGAAGTCGATCTCGGCGAGCGGGAACAGCCAGGGGGCCCGGACGACCAGGTAGAGGATGTTCCCCCCGGCGACGAGGGCGACCACGAGACCGACGACGGTCCACGGACGACGACTCAGACGGAGCAGCAGGGCCAGGAGCACGAGCGGACCGCCGCCGACGAGCCAGCCCACCAGTGCATACGCCCCGGGCACCTCGTCG
>JAMOQA010000219.1 GCA_027064265.1 Acidobacteriota bacterium | reverse complement strand
GGTGCGCCGGGCCAGGTCGATGTCGTCGAGATCGAGGCCGGTCAGCTCGGAGACCCGGAGGCCGGCCCCGTAGAGGAGCTCGAGGAGGGCCCGGTCCCGGAGACCGGCCGGCTTCCGCGGGTCCGGGGCCTCGAGGATGGCGGTCACGTCCTCGACGTCGAGCCGTTCCGGCAGCCGCTCGCCCCTCTTCGGGTTGGGGACTTCCGCTGCCGGGTTCACCTGCGCCCGCCCTTCCTCGGCGAGCCACCGCCAGAAGGCCCGGGCGGCCGAGAGGCGCCGGCCGACCGTCGCGGGGGAGAGTCCGCGGCCATGCATCTCGGCGACCCAGGCGCGGACCAGCCCGGCGTCGACCTCGGCGGGTTCCGGCACCCGTCCCAGCAGCCCCTCGAGGAAGGCCGCCAGGTCGCCCAGGTCGGTGGCGTAGGAGCGGACCGTGTGGGGAGACCGGTCCCGGTCGAGGGCGAGGTGGTCGAGGAAGCGCCGGATCTCGCCGGTCACGGCCGCGGGCAACCGGCGTCGATCCAGGCGATCAGCCGGCGGACCTGGTCGGAGGCCGCGGAGGCCGCCGCCCCCAGCCGCTGTTCCTCGGCGACGTGCCGCGGGAGGGCCTCGGCCAGGACCTGCCGCACCTCGTTCCGGTCGGCGCCCGCCTCGAGCAGCTCCACCGCGACCCGCCAGTCGGGCAGCGGGGCGGAGCGCCAGGCCCCGAGGGCGCCCAGCACGTCTCCCTGGGCGAGGAGGGACCGGGCCATCAGCATGTGGGCCCGGGACGTGAGCGTCGGGTCGTCCTCCCCCCGCTCGTCCGCCCACTGGAGGGCGAGGGCCGCGTGGTGGCTGGCCCGCTCCGGGTTCTCGAGGAGGAGCAGGTATCCCTCGGCGAGGACCAGGGCGGTCTCGATCGTCGGGGGCATCTCCCGCTCGATCTCCTCGAGGACCTCCCGGGCCCGGTCGAGTTCGCCCATGCGGGCGTGACAGAGCGCGATCTGGGAGAGGAGGAACCTCTGGCCGGCCGGGTTCTCGGTGTCCCGGGTCCGGTCCAGCTCGCGGCGCAGGACCTCGATCGCCTCGGCACCGCGACCCTCGGCCAGGCGCCGGGCGACCTCGTAGGAAGCGGTGAACCAGGCGTCCACCCGCCGGCGGGGAGGTGCGTCGTGGGAGGGCGTCATGGAGTCTCACCTCCGGCGGCCCCGGGAGGCCGCTCCCTTCCAAGATAGTCCCCGAGGGCGGCGAGTGCCCGCTCGGCGAGCAGCTTCTTGCGCTCCCGGCGACTCCGCACCCGTTTCGCGAGGGGGGGAAGCAGGCCGAACGAGACGTTCGTCGGCTGGTAGTGGGCCGGGTCGGCCTCCGCCACGTAGCGCTGGAGCGAGCCGATCGCGGTCTCCGGCGGGAGCACCGGGGGATCCTGGCCCCGGGTCAGGGCCGCGGCGCCGAGCCCGGCGACGAGGCCGGAGGCGGCCGACTCCACGTATCCCTCGACCCCGGACACCTGCCCGGCGAGGAAGAGGTCCTCCCGGGCCTTCGCCTGGAAAGTCGGCCGGAGGACGCGGGGGGCGTTGACGTAGGTGTTCCGGTGCATCTGGCCGAGGACGACGAACCGGGCGCGCTCGAGACCCGGGATCATCCGGAAGATCCGCTTCTGTTCCGGCCAGCGGAGCCGGGTCTGGAAGCCGACCATCGACCAGTGCGTGGCCGCCAGGTTGTCCTGGCGCAGCTGGACCACCGCCCAGGGCCGCTTCCCCGTCCGCGGGTCCACGAGGCCCACCGGCTTCATCGGGCCGTAGCGGAGGGTGTCCCGCCCCCGGAGAGCCAGTTCCTCGATCGGCAGGCAGCCTTCGAAGAGCAGGTCCCGCTCGAAGTCCTTCATCTCGACCCGGGCGGCCGCGACCAGCTCGTCGTAGAACCGGTCGTACTCCTCCCGGCTCATCGGGCAGTTCAGGTAGTCGCTCCCCTCTCCCTTGCCGTAGCGGGACGCGGCGAAGCAGACCGTGCGGTCGATCGAGTCGGCCTCGATCACCGGGCTGATCGCGTCGTAGAAGGCGAGGTTCTCCTCGCCGGTCAGCTGCGCGATCGCCCGGGCGAGGGGCCCCGAGCAGAGGGGCCCCGGCGCGAGGATCACCGGGCCCTCCGGGGGGATCTCCGTCACCTCCTCCCGCCGGATCTCGACGAGCGGATGTTCCTCGAGCCGGCGGGTGATCTCCCGTGCGAACAGCTCCCGGTCCACCGCGAGGGCCGCCCCCGCCGGCAGGCGGGCGGCATCGGCGCAGGCGAGCACGAGGGAACCGAGACGGCGCATCTCCGCCTTGAGCAGGCCGTGGGCCGTCGCCGGGTCGTCGGACTTGAGAGAGTTCGAGCAGACAAGTTCGCCGAGGAGGTCGGTCCGGTGGACCGGTGTCGGTCGGGCCGGGCGCATCTCGTAGAGCGTCACCGGCACGCCCTGCCGGGCGCACTGCCACGCCGCCTCGGCCCCGGCGAGCCCGCCGCCGACGACCGTCACCCTCGTCTCACCCATGCCGCGAGGATACCCCGCCGGTCGTCCCGTCGCCCCGTCCGCCGGAGCCCCGGTCGCGCGCAATCCGTAGGGGCGCCCGGCAGGGCGCCCGCATCCGGTAACGCACCCGGTTTCCGGCACGGCGGACGCGGCGCGCGAGCGGGCGGCCTTCCGGCCGCCCCTACGGGAAACCCGGATCGCGCAATCCGTAGGGGCGCCCGGCAGGGCGCCCGCTCGTCCCCGTCAGTGGCGGAAGAAGATGAGCGTCGCGACCACGAACAGCGGCACGAGGATCGGGAGCGACCACCGGACGATGTAGCCGAAGAACGACGGCATCTTCACGCCCGCCTCCTCGGCGATCGACTTCACCATGAAGTTCGGCGCGTTCCCGATGTAGGTGTTCGCCCCCATGAAGACCGCCCCCGCCGAGATCGCCATCAGGTAATGGGCGTGGGTGGCGATCAGCTCGTGCACCGCCTGCGCTTCCGGGAGCCCCGGGTAGAACTTGCCGAGGGCGGTGTTGAAGAACGTCAGGTACGTCGGTGCGTTGTCGAGGAACGAGCTGAGGGAGCCGGTCGCCCAGAAGTAGTGCCAGGGCTTCTCGACCGAGCGGATCAGGCCGGCCAGCGCCCCGTGTTCCCCGGCGCGGAGGATCGCGATCGCGGGGATGATCGTCATGAAGATCCCGGCGAAGAGGTAGCCGACCTCGAGAATCGGACCCCAGGAGAAATCGTTCTCCCGGCGCAGGTCCAGCTTCGTGGTCTTCAGGGAGAGCAGGCCCATCAGGATGATGATCACGTCCCGGACGATGTTCTGGATCTCGACCGGGATCCCGAGGACGTGGATCGCACCGGGCCGCCAGATGCCGCTCACCAGGACCGCCGCCACGATGCCGCCGAGGAAGAAGAAGTTGTGCCACCCGGCGAGGGAGAACTTCACCGGGTTCTCCTCGTGGGGGATCGCGTGGTCACGCTTCGCCATGAAGGTGTCGAGCAGGAAGAAGATCACCAGCAGCGCGCCGCCGACGACGAGGAGCGGCTTGATCAGGGTGAAGGTCCAGAAGAACGGCACGCCGTGGAGGAACCCGAGGAAGAGCGGCGGGTCCCCGAGGGGCGTGAGCGAACCGCCGATGTTGGCGACCAGGAAGATGAAGAAGACGACGATGTGGGTCTTGTTCTTCCGGTGGGCGTTGGCCCGGAGCACCGGCCGGATCATCACCATCGCGGCGCCGGTCGTCCCGACCCAGGAGGCCATCGCCGTCCCGATCGCGAGCATGATCGTGTTGATCAGGGGCGTTCCCCGGATCGAGCCGCGGACGACGATCCCGCCCGCGACGGTGAACAGGCCCCACAGCAGGATGATGAACGGAATGTAGTCGATCAGGTAGATGTGCAGGATCTCGTGGAACGCCGCACCCTTGTAGACGAGGAGGAACGGGACGGCGAAGACGATCGCCCAGAAGGCAGCGACCTTCGGGTAGTGGTGGTGCCAGAAGTGGGGCGCCACCAGGGGGAAGACGGCGATCGAGAGGAGGATCCCGGCGAAGGGGATCACCGACCACAGGGGCAGGGCGGCCCCCAGGTCGTGCCCGCCGCCGTGTCCCTCGCCGTGCTCTTCCCCGTGGGCGGCCGCTTCCCCGTGGTCCGCGGGGGCTCCGGCCTCGTGGCCAGGGGCGGCCTCCGGCGCGTGGAGCGCCGGTTCGGCGGGGGCGCTCTCCTCGCCGGCCGCCGGGGCGGCGGCGCGGGGCTCCGTGCCCGCCGGGGCCTCCTGGGCGAGGGCGGGCAGGGAGAGGGAGAGGGCGATCACGAAGAGGGCCAGGGTGCCGAGGATCCGGCGGGCAGTCGTCGAGCGCATCTCAGTCCTCCTCCTCGGGGGAAACATAGGAACCGGGCACGCCCGGGGCCAGCATCCGGGATCGTCTGTTTCCGTTCGCGAGGTGCCGGATTCTATACCGCCCGGAGCGCCGCTACGAGGAGGAGCCGCCTCCCCGGGCCTCCTGCTCTCCCGCTTCCCCGGCCTCGTCCGGGAGCTGCTCGACGTAGTCGCAGTCCTCGTTCGGGCACAGGAGGCGCCGGCCCCAGCGCTTCGTCACCGACTCCACCAGGTACGGGGACCCGCACTTCGGGCACGCCTTCGCCACAGGTTTCTTCCAGGAAACGAAGTCGCAGTCGGGGTAGCCGGAGCAGCCGTAGAAGACCCGTCCTCTGCGGGAACGGCGGACGACGATCGGCTTGCCGCACTTCGGGCAGGGGACGCCGATCTCCTCCTTCTTCGTGTACCGGCACTCCGGGTAGCCGGTGCAGCCGATGTACTCGCCGAACCGACCGGTCTTCCTGGCGAGGGGCTTCCCGCACAGGGGGCAGGTCTCGTCCAGCACCTGCTCCTTGCGGACCTCCACCTGGCCGTCCTTGACCCGGATCTTGCGCGTGGTCTTGCACTCCGGGTAGCCGGAGCAGGCGAGGAAGGGGCCCCACCGGCCCTTTTTGAGGACCATCGGCCGGCCGCACTTCGGGCAGGTCTCCTCGACGTCCGGCAGCGGCTCGCGGTCCTTGCCGAGGTCCTTCGTGTTCCGGCACTCCGGGTAGCGCTCGCAGGCGAGGAACTCCCCGTAGCGGCCCCAGCGCCTCACCATCATCGCGCCGCACACGTCGCACTTGATGTCCGTCGGGACCTGGCGGGTCTTGACGTTCTCCATCTTCTCCCGGGCCTCGGCGAGCTGGCGCTTGAACGCCTCGTTGAAGGCCCGGAGGGTCTCCGTCCCGCGCTTCTCGCCCAGCTCGATCCGGTCGAGCTCCTCTTCCATCCGCGCGGTGTAGTCGATGTCGAACAGGTCCCGGAAGTGCTGGACCAGCAGGTCGACGACCAGCTCCCCGAGCGGGCTCGGCCGGAACCGCCCGTCGACCTTGTCGACGTAGTCCCGGTCGGAGAGCACCGAGAGGATCGAGGCGTACGTGGAGGGGCGACCGATGCCGTTCTCCTCGAGGGCCCGGACCAGCATCGCCTCGGTGTACCGCGGCGGGGGCTGGGTGAACGACTGCTCCGGCCGGATCTCGCGGGGCCGGAGCCGCTGTCCCTTCGCGAGGTCCGGCAGCATCCCGTCCTGGCCCTCGACGCGGGTCCCGTTGCCCTCGCCGTTCTCCTCCTCGGCGGGGCGGTAGACCTGCAGCCACCCGGGGAACCGGAGCACCTGCCCGGTGACCCGGAAGACCGCGTCGCCGGCCCGGATGTCGACCCGGGTCGTGTCGAACTCGGCGGGCGCCATCTG